>JAFZFL010000115.1 GCA_017555925.1 Bacteroidales bacterium
GATTACCAATATATCTTATACTGAAGCCATTTTCTAGCATATGCATATACTTCAATCGTTCTGCATAGCCGTGTTTCTTTCTCTTTTTTAACATAACAAAACCCCAAAAGTTTTTGTCTAACTTTTGGGGTTCATATCATTGGAGGTGTTTTTTATTTCTTTGCCTTGGCTTCGGCCTTTTGCCTGGCAAGTTCCTCTTTTTTGTAGTAAAGGCCATCTTTACCCCTCTTATACTCTTTTCCTCTTCCTATACCCTTCAAGTAGGTAATATACTGCTGCTCATCAAGTATACCCTTCAGTGCAACAACATTCTTCTCTACCCATTTGCCTTGAATTGTCCTGAATGTTTCAGGATTCTGCAATCCCATACCCCGCATCTTCTCTATCTCCTCAAACATTGCCTTATAGTTATGGTTCAAAATGGAATCCAAATAAAAGATTTGTGTCTGATTAAGGTTGAGTTCAGACTCCCAGTGCTCTATCTCTATTGCTGCAATCTCTTCTGGACTCTTTTGCTGGGGCTGCTCTTGAGCCATTGCCGATATTGTTCCAAAAAGCATTGATATGCAGAAGAAAATTTTAAAAAATTTACTCATCGCTGTTCTCCAAGATTATTGTTAAATGTACTATATTTGTAAACATCTGTGACCACACAGACGGAATGCGAAGTTATACAAAAAAATATAATTATAAAACTATTTGATAATCAACACTAATATGAAATTTGGAACAAGATTTTTAACTATTGTTGCTGCATTCATTCTTCTTAATGTGGCAAACGCATTTGCCTGCACCAATATACTTGTAACGAAAGGGGCAAGTAAAGATGGTTCTGTTATGGTAACATACGCGGCAGATGCCCATATACTTTATGGCGAACTTTACCACACCCCGGCAGGCATATTTCCTAAAGGAAGCATCCTGAAAGTTTTTGAGTGGGATACAGGAAAATATATGGGAGATATTGCCCAAGTGGAAAGGACCTATTCAACAATGGGAAATATGAATGAGCACCAGCTGATTATAACAGAAACCACCTTTGGCGGCCGCGATGAACTTGCAGATTCAACCGCAGTGATGGATTACGGTTCTCTCATTTACATTACCCTCCAAAGAGCAAAAACTGCACGTGAGGCCATTGCTGTAATGACTTCGCTTGTAGAAGAGTATGGTTATGCTTCAGCAGGAGAATCATTCTCCATTGCCGACAAGGATGAAGTTTGGATTATGGAGATGGTAGGAAAGGGCACCAAATTGAACAAGAAGGGTGTAAACGTAAACAAAGGAGCTGTATGGGTTGCTGTCCGTATTCCCGACGGATATATCTCTGCACATGCAAACTGCTCAAGAATAGACACCTTCCCTTTGAATGACCCTGAGAACTGCATATACAAGGAAGATGTTATTGATTTTGCAAGAGAGATGGGCTACTTTGAGGGTAAAGATGAAGAGTTCAGCTTCTGTGACGCCTATGCTCCAGCAAGTTATGAAACTTTGAGAGGTTGCGAAACACGCGTATGGAGTGCCTTCAATATTCTTGGCAAAGGTAAAATTGGAGAGAAGGATGCTCAGGAATATTTTGATTTTGCCCTTGGATTGGATACCCAAAACAAAATGCCTCTTTACATCAAACCTTATGACAAACTATCATTGAAAGAGGTTGCAGATGTCATGCGCGACCACTTTGACGGCACCCCACTTGACATGCATCTTGATGTTGGAGCAGGAGGCGGAGAGGCTCCATACAGATGGCGTCCTATGAACTTTACAGTTGGAGAAAATGAATTTGCCTTTGAACGTGCAATTGCAACACAACAGACAGGATTCTGGCTATTGGGACAAGCCCGCAGCTGGCTTCCGGATGAGATTGGTGGTATTATCTGGTTTGGCGTTGATGATGCAGCCACATCTTGTCTTACACCAATCTATTCATCATCGGTACGAGTTCCAGAATGTTTTGCAGTAGGCAACGGAAATATGACAACATACTCACCTACATCTGCCTTCTGGCTATTCAACAGAGTAGCACAATTTGCATATTTGAGATATAATGTGCTTCACCCTGAAATTGTAAAGACAGCAAACGAACATGAGAATGGAGCCTTACAGATTATACCTACAGTAGATAAAGAGGCGTTGAGAATATACAACTCCAATCCTAATGAGGTTAAAGAGTACTTGACAAACTGGTCTGAGCTCTTCGCTTCAAGAATGTTCAAAAAATGGAAAGAGCTTGACGAGTACCTTTTGATCAAATTTATAGATGGTAACATTAAGGCTCAAAACCCTGATGGTTCATTCAAAGACAATGGCTACGGAAAAGGCATACCGGCAAATCCAAAATATGGCGGTTACTCAAGAAAGTTCCTTGAAGCAATTGCCGCCGACCCTGCAGCTGCCATTACAATCGTTCCTAAAGCAGCACCGGCAGACAGCGTTGCAGTGCAATAACCGACGCATTATATGAAGTCAAATGACTCAAAAGACCGAATTGCATCAATTCTCTCTTTTGAGTCATTTTTTCTCTCTTTTACAATTGCTCCAGTTCAAGTATACCGTCTCTGTTCATCATAACACGATAGCGGTGGTATGAGACCTCCCCGTTACAAGTAAACTGAAATATAAAATTGATATAGTATATTTTGCTTACCGATATTGTGTTGATCTCTATCTGATCAAAAGGTTGCTTGTCATCTCCATTCTGCAATTGATTTACATAAGGATAGATAACCTGGGGGTTATCCATCTTTTTTATGAATGAGGAGAAGTTGAAAAGCAGTATTTTGTTTATACCCTCTATCTCATATTCCGATGTGGATTCAAGAGACCGGCTGTCAAGTTCTATAAGGTTTCTATAGAACAATATGCTCTCCTGATTTATCCTGTTTTCAACATCAACAATTACAGAACGGCTGCGTATATCCATAATATGCTGCGGCACTTTGCTCTGTGGCAGAAAATCAAACCCTTCACGGCTTCTGCCTATGACTGTATCTTTTACTTTAAGTATAGTCTTGTTATCAAAATATTTGAGCTTGCGATTACTTGCAAAGGCCGAACGGATAAGCTCCTTGATTCTATCTTTAAGCATATAACTCACAACAAGCGCAACAAAAAGGGGCATTGTAAAGTTGCCGTACTTCTGCTGGAAAGCAAATGCTACCGTTGTTGCAAAAATCATTGAAAGGCCGGCCGCTATACTGTAATACACCTGTTCTGCAATAACTCCACTTTTACGTTTGTCCACACTCAGGAAGAGGTCACTCTCAACATACTTCTTAAGCACACTCCACCTGTAGAGAAGATTTGCATTATGTTTGTCATTTCCCTCTTCCAACACACTATAACCACGCTCCTTTTTATACTTTCCAAGATCTGAAACCAACCTTTTAATAAAAATTTCCACATCCCCCATTTCACCTGCAACCAGCCCATTTATTTTATGCACATACATTTGAGCAAGATTTATAATGAACTCCTCTCCAAATGTGTAATAATCATATAGTTTATCATCCACCCTATCTGTCAGCAATTTACGCAGCCTTCCATAGCCCCAGAGTACGGCAAACACCTCTCTTCTGAAATTCAGGATGCCCTCCGTTCCCGTTTCACAATTTTCACTCCCCTTAAATATATTATACCTCTCCCTGCAGGCACTTTTAAAAATGGCACAGAACATCTTTATCTGGTACTCATACTCCGCAATATTTGCATTTGTTGGAAACTCCACAACATTAAGTACAGCATTTGTCAGGAAGCCAAGTGGAGTACGAGTAGACGGGTCTATTTTAAGTTCCTCGTTTTTATGCAGATCATCAGCCTGCATCCAGGAACCGTCACCACAAAAAGATAGCTCATTAATTGCTCCCTCCCCAACCATCTGCCGCAGATTATACACCGGAGTTATTGTTCTGTAATAACTGGTAATATCTGAATAGAACTGTTCCCGGGAATAGGTGAGAGCATTCACATCAAGCGAAGCCGGCACAAAAATCCAGCACTCCTGACGGAACTGTTCGGGTTTCAATTTATCTCCCGACAATCCGTTTCCGGTATAATTCAAATTTTTCTCATACCATATCTTGAATTCCAATGAGAATTTGTCATGTACCCTTGTCCTTATCTTTACCATAGTCTTTTAAATTTTCAAAAACCGGATTAATGGCTGTTTGTCCCATACAGCCCCAATGCCTTAAGGTAATCTGCCTTAGCTATATTCTGCTGCAACAAAACCTCTACATACCTGCTTTGAGCCTGAATCCATGTCAACTGAGCAGACAAAACATCAAGGATTGTAAGTTTCCCCTCGCTATAGCTGAATGTGTTGAGCTCCAGATTGTTTTGGGCGATATCCACTCCTTGTTCCGCAAGCGGCAATTGGCTTGAGGCCTGTTCATATCTCACTTTTGCTCCATAAAGTTCCCTCACAATATTATCTTCCACCTTTCCTCTCTCATACTCCGCATTATCTATCATGGAGCGCTGCCATCCTATACTATTCGCCCTACTCCCCCACGCAAAAATTGGAAGAGTAAAACTTGCATAGATATTTGTATTGAATTTGGCTTCTCCATTAAAATTAATGGCAGGAGTACCCCAGCTCTGCTGTAATCCCACATTGAGTTTGGGGCCAAAACTGCTCTTCACCAAATTTAGCTGTTTTTGCTCATAATTCATATTAAGCTGAGCTATTTTATACTCAATTCTGTTAAAAATCGCATTACCGCCATCTACGGGCAAACCAATCTCCATTAACGGAGCGTCCTGCCCGCTTCCCAACAACAGAACCGGCCGGTCAGGTCTCTCCCCCATCATTACATTAAGATTTTGAAGAGACTCAATATAACTGCCATACGCCTGACTCCTGCCAATATTGGCCTCTGCCAATCTGCTCAAGATCTGCAAATAATCTGTTTGCGCAACCAGCCCCTCCTCATATCTTATATGCAGAACCACCGCCAATGAATCTATAATATTTACATAACGGCAGGCTATATCATACAGCTGTTTCTGTGCAAAACTGCTCCAGAACGCAACCTCTGCCATATATATTACATTTTGCCTTGTGAGCAATTCATTTGCATTTGCTATGGAATCCTTTATTTTGGCCGACAGATATTTTACTCTTGCACCGCTACCGTAGAGAGCCTGAGACAATTGGGCCACAACACTATATGAATTGTGCGGCATATCAATTACATCCTCGCCAAAAGCCATACTGCTTACATTTGTCCTATAATTTGAATTGCCCGAAAGGTCCAAACGCGGGAGCATGGAACTCTTTGAATATGCCATCATCTGGCGCATTGCCTGAGTGTTTGCAGCTGCCTGCTGAATTTCGGGGCTGTAAGCCTCTACACGTGCTTTAAAATTCTCAACATCAAGTACCAAAGTATCACCTTCAACTCCTTTAAACTCTGTTTGCCTCTCTTGTGCAAAACTCACAAAAGGCAAGAGAGAGAGTCCCACAAATAGAAACATAACTTTTTTACCCATTCCTTTATGGGATTTGCGTGCTACACCAAAGAAAATACAATAGGCTACTGGCAATACAAAAATTGTCAGAAGAGTTGCCATAAACAAACCGCCCATTATTGTTGCAGCCATACCGGCAAACATTGCATCAAAGAGCAATGGCACCATTCCAAGTATTGTTGTGCCCGAAGCCATTGTTACCGGAACTATCCTTGTTTTTGTTGCCCGGACTACGGCATCAAGTGAACCCAATCCGTTCTTCTGCTCAATATCAATCTGCTCAACGAGAACTATTGCATTCTTTATATTCATTCCTATCAGTCCCAACAGACCAAGTATTGCAAAAAAATCGAGTGATTTCCCAAACACTATAAGCCCCCATACAACGCCAATGAAAATAAGCGGCAACATTGACACTATTACCAAAGGCTTCCTGTATGCAGTTGGAAAGAGAAGCAACAATACAAAATATATAATAAGAAAAGTCAGTGGTATATATTTGCCAAGGGCCCTGTTTGATCGCTCCTGCTGCTGTTGTTCTCCAAAGTATGTGAGAGCATATCCGTCGGGAAGAGAGATGGAGTCCTTTAGAGTTCCATAAATAGTGTGGAAAGCGGCAATGGCATTCACGCTCCTTAATGGATCACACTGCATGAGCATAACACGTTCACGGTTATAACGCTTTATTTTTCCATATCTGTACTTTATATCAAAATCATCTTACACCTGCCCCACCGACACCTGCATATCTTTATTGCTGCAGATTGGCAATGTCTGCAAATCATCTGCTCCAAGCGAATCAATATGCGAGTTCTTGAGCAGTATGGGCATTACCTGATCATCTTTCCGGTAACCACCCAGAGAGAGGCCGGTAGTGGCCATTTTTAAAGCATACGCATACTGCTCCCTTGTTATGCCGAGGCGCATTCCCTTTTCCTGAGAATATGATGGGATAACAGCCGGCACTTTGTTTCCCCAACTGTTCCTCACATCCATAACCATATCTTCATTTCTTGCCAGTTCAATTGCCCTACCCGTCAACTTCTCAAGAGTATCAGCATTATACCCTATGAAGCCTATCTCAATTTTAGCCTCCGGTATTGGCGAGAGCATGAAAAGGCCCGATCTGGTAATGATATTGGGGAAATTCGTACTCATATAGCTATAAAACTCAGCTTCTACAGCCGGTGACTCCGCAGAGTCATCAGTCTCTATAAGCACATTGGCATAATTGGGCATGGGTCCGTATGATGCACTTGCCAAATAGTAACGTAAAGGGGAGCTGCCCATTGTAATTGAGTAGTTCTTTATGCGGCTGTCATTCTTCAAATACTCCTCTATTTCAAATACGCTCTTTTCC
>JAFZFL010000116.1 GCA_017555925.1 Bacteroidales bacterium
AGACCCGATGTGCCACCCGAAAAACGGCCGTCGGTAAGAAGTGCGCACTCCTTGTCGAGTTTCATGCTCTTAAGGTAAGATGTAGGGTAGAGCATCTCCTGCATTCCAGGTCCCCCCTTAGGACCCTCATATCTGATAACTACAACATCTCCGGCCTTTACTTTACCTCCTAAAATGCCATCTACAGCATCTTCTTGAGATTCAAAAACAACAGCTTTACCTATAAATTTCAATATCTTCTCATCTACACCGGCAGTCTTTACAATACAGCCGTCGGGAGCAATATTTCCATAAAGGACAGCCAGACCTCCGTCTTTTGAGTAGGCATGCTGTATATCCCTTATACATCCATTTGTACGGTCTCTGTCAAGCTCCTTATAGTAATTGTTGCTGCTGCCCAATACTATATTATAATGGTTACATGGTCCCGACAGATATTTATCCTCACTCTCTTTTGTGCTGTATTTGCCATTTATATCATTTGCCTCAATAGCATCTTTCATTGTAGGGTAATCGACTCTGTATGCAGAAGTGCTGAGGAAACCGCCCCTGTTAAGCTCTGCAAGTATACCCATAATGCCGCCGGCTCTGTTTACATCCTGAATATGGTATTTTGAATTTGGAGAGACCTTGCACAATACCGGAATTTTACGTGAAAGAGCATCTATATCCTTCATTGTGAAGTCTACACCGGCTTCGTGGGCAATAGCCAAAAGGTGCAATACTGTGTTTGTAGATCCGCCCATGGCAATATCAAGTGACATGGCGTTAAGGAATGCCTCTTTGGTTGCTATTGAGCGTGGAAGAATATTTTCGTTGTCATTGTAATAGTAGTCAAAGGTATTTTTTACTATCTGTTCTGCTGCTCTCATAAACAAAGCACTTCTGTTCTTATGAGTTGACAGAATAGTACCATTTCCTACCAATGACATTCCAAGTGCCTCTGTAAGACAGTTCATTGAATTTGCAGTAAACATTCCTGAACAGCAACCGCAGGTTGGGCAGCCACCCTTTTCAATCTCCGCCAAGGTGCTTTTCGGAACAGATGTATCTGCACCTTTAACCATTATATCCACAAGGTCATACGCCTCACCGTTAACCATTCCTGCCTCCATTGGACCTCCTGATACAAATACTGCAGGAATATTCAATCTCATGGCTGCCATAAGCATACCTGGAGTAATTTTGTCACAGTTGGAGATGCAAATCATGGCATCTGCACAATGGGCGTTGCACATGTACTCGACGCTGTCCGCTATAATGTCCCTTGAAGGTAGCGAGTAGAGCATTCCGTTGTGACCCATTGCAATACCGTCGTCAATGGCTATAGTATTGAACTCTGCAGCAAAACAGCCCAACTCCTCTATGCGCTGTTTGATCTGTTGGCCAATGTTGTGAAGATGAGTGTGACCCGGAACAAATTGGGTAAATGAGTTTACAATAGCTATTATAGGCTTGCCCATCTGCTCCTCTTTCATTCCATTTGCTCTCCATAGGGCACGTGCGCCTGCCATTTTCCTTCCTGTTGTGGATATGCTGCTTCTGAGTGCTTTCATAATATTCTATTCAAATAAAAAACTTGCTTAACGGTATCCATTAAGCAAGCTCGATATATTACATAATGGATTCTGAATCATTATCTGATAATAATGACCGACAGAAGCACCACCACGATGATACTAACCACCTGCTTGCTCATCTTGCAAAGCAGGTGCGATAGTCTGCACATCGCTGAATAACTTCCTGTCATTTTATTTCCTGATCCAGAATACATGATATTCAAATAAGTGGTACAAATGTAAAAATATTTTCAATACATTGTTACAGATTATTACATTTTTTTTGCTTTTATAACCCTCCTGAAATTGTATTGTGGGTAATATTTTTATATTAAAATGAATAATTGTATTTATTTTGCAATTTTATCGGATGATTTGTGTTTTAATTCGTAATATAAAATTGGATGATTATGCATAAATGAAAGTTTTAATTTTTCTTATATTCTCTTCTTATCCCAATTTTACAATCTTAAACTTTCTTTATTGATTGAGTTTTAGCCCTTTTGCTTATCGTCACATTGTTAATTATTTGTTGAATATTTGAATTTGCTTTTTTTATAAAAATTTTTATTTTTGTGGGCCCTCATTCAGAGGGGTAAATTCTCTGTAAATGTAAATATGGAAATGAAAGTAAAATTTATTGAAGCTCTCCATAAGTCACAATATGATATTGTCGGGAGTCTTGCCTCCAAAATCTGGAGGGAGCATTATGGCAGTATACTTTCCCCGGAGCAGATAGATTACATGCTTTTGAAATTCCAGTCAAGTGAGGCTGTCGGGAAGCAGATAGAAGAGTTGGGATACAGATATTTTATGATATATGTGGAGGATTCAGGCAGTGCAGAGAAACTTTGTGGGGGTGAGGCTGTTCCTGTGGGATATATAGGGGTAAAATCAGAGAATGGAAAACTTTTTTTGAGTAAGTTCTATATTCTTGATGAGTGGAGAGGGAAGGGAATTGGTTCGGCCGGAATGCAGTATATTTTCAAATTCGCCGTATACAATGGGGACTCGAGTGTCTGGCTTACAGTCAACAAGTATAACTCAACTACTATAGAGATTTACAGACATCTTGGTTTTGGCACTGTTGCAGAACAGGTGGCCGATATTGGCAATGGCTATGTTATGGATGATTTCATAATGGAGAAAGAGTTGTAAAAACGAATACCTAAACTTGATATAACAATGAATTTTTCTAAATTATTTGCACCTCTAAGGAGAAAGGATAACATATTTTATCCTTTATATGTAAGGCAAGCTACGATAGTTGAATCTGCTGCCAAATTGTTGGCAGAGCTTCTTAAAGCTGATACCATTGAAAGGCGCAATGAGTTGTGTAGAGAGATAAAAAGTTTTGAGACAGAGGGAGACACTATTGCAAATGATATATTTGAAGCGCTTTATAAGGCTAAAAGGACTCCGTTTGACAGGGTTGACATGCAGCAACTTGCATCACATGTAGAGTCGTTCCTCGATTATATACATGACTCAGCAAAAAAACTTGTAATATATCATCCCAATGCAATTGATTTGCAATGGGTGGAGATAGGGGAGGCTATACTTGAAGATGCAAAGATTCTCAGAGGTATAGTTGAAGAGATGCCTTGTATTGAGGAGAAAGCAGCCTTTCTGATGCAAAAATGTATAAGGATTAAGGAGGTTGAGAGCGAAGTAGATGACCTTTATGAGAGCTATATGAGTACCCTTTTTGAAGTGGAAAAGGATGCAATAGCCATTACTAAAAACAAAAATATTGTTCAGAGTCTCGAAGATACAACAGACAAGGCAAAGGTTGTTGCTGATTGTATAAAAACCATGATAGTAAAACTATAACTGCGAGATTGTGAAAAATCTCGCAGTTACACTACTGATACAATCTATGTCAGTTATTTAACCTCTATAAGTTCATACTCCCTTGAGCCTATTCCAATCTCTTGGGCATACCTCAGACCTGCCTGCCAGTCGGTATCAGGATGCAGGAGTTTGAATTTGTCTTCGTGATGGTTGCAGCACTCTGTATTGTCAGTGTGGTTGTGCTGTCCGGAGTTTATGGCAGGAGCCTTGTTTACAAGGTCGGCACATGCCTGATCTAAGGCAACCGGATCAAATGATGCCATCATGCCCAAGTCCGGAACAATGGCCACGTCGTTGTGTCCCCAACAGTCACATTCTGGCGATACATTCATAATGAGACTAATATGGAAGTGGGGTTTGTCTTTTAGGACTGCTTTAGAGTACTCTGCAATTTTATAGTTAAGAATTTCTGATGTGTCCCAGTCTGCCAGTACAGCTCCCTGATATTGGCAAAGAGCAACACATTGTCCGCATCCCACACATATATCATAATCAATCACAGCCTTCTTCTCACCATTCATGCTAATTGCTCCGTGATTACAGTTCTTTTCACAAATCCGGCAGCCTATACAGTTCTTGCTGTTGATTTTAGGTTGTGATGAGGAGTGCAGTTCAAGTTTGCCTGCAATGCTGGCACTTCCCATACCAATGTTCTTTAGCGCTCCTCCAAAACCGGCCTGCTCGTGTCCCTTAAAGTGGCTGATACTAATGAAAATGTCGGAATCTGCAATTGCCTGTCCTATTTTTGGCGCAGGGCAATACTTTGCTCCATCAAGTTTTATTGCCTGATAATTTGTGCCCTTTACTCCGTCGGCAATAATGACATTACAATTGACCTGTAGAGGGTTGAATCCATTGATGGTGGCACTCTTTAAATGGTCTACTGCATTGTCTCTCTTTCCTTTATAGAGGGTGTTGGCATCTGTAAGGTAAGTTTTTGCACCAAGAGAGTTCAATATATCCACAACGGTTGCAACATAATTGGGTCTTATATAGGCCATGTTGCCGGGTTCTCCAAAGTGAAGTTTTACTGCTGTGAATTTGTCCTTGAAATCTATCTCTTCAATACCCGCCTGTTTTACCAGGTTTTTGAGTTTCTTTAACAGACTTACACCAGGTTTTGTACGCAGGTTGGTATAATATACTTTTGATTTTTGCATATCCGTACGATTATAGGGGGAATGACTCGCTTATTGTAAACAATCCGAACAATCCTCCTGTATGGATAAAGAGGATATTGTTGCCGGCATCTATGTTTCCACCTGGCTTAAGTTCGTTGTAGAGACCATACATTGCCTTTCCCGTATAGACCTGATCAAGAATTACACACTCCTGCCGAGCAAATTTCTTTATAAATTCAAGCTCCTCCGGACGGCTCAATGCATAGCCAATACCCACATATTTGTCATTAATCTCAATATGTGATTTGTCAATAACCTTATCTTTATGTTCAGGAATGTATTGTAATGCTTCAGAACCTATTTTGTGTGCTATTTCTGTAAAATAGCTGGTGTCATCACACACTGCCATACCAATAACCCTTTTGCCAAGATTCATTACTTCATTTGCAACATAAAGTCCTGCATAAGTTCCACCTGAACCTGTTGCAACAACAATTGTGTCAAATTTGATTCCAAGTTCCTTCTCCTGCTCCAGAATTTCATTCATACAGTTGTAGTATCCTAATGTGCCAATTGCATTTGATGCACCTTCCGGTATTACATAAGCTTTGCGTCCCTGCTTCTCATACTCTTTGGCCATCTCTTCCATTATTTGAGTTCTGCTATTGCTGTACTCTTCTCTTGTACAGAATTTTACATCAGCTCCAAGAAGCTTGTCCAAAAAGTAGTTGCCAGCAACAGGAGGGGTGTCTGAGATTCTTAAAAGTACTGCCGATTTCAATCCCATCATAGTTGCAACTGCTACAGTTGCCCTGCAATGGTTGGACTGTATGCCGCCACATGTAATAAGGGTGTCATATCCTTTGGAAATTGCATCTTTTACAAGATATTCAAGTTTCCTTATTTTATTACCGCTTATTTCGGAACCTGTCTGGTCATCTCTTTTGATCCAAACGTTGGCATTCATCTCTTTAGAAAATTTCTCCAATTTCTGGATTCTTGTAGGGAGATTGGCAATGTTGTACTTTTCCATAATATGATAGTTGAAATTTATTTTTACGTGGATTTATCTCTTCTTTATTGTGATTCAAGGTTTTGAATAAAAAACTCAGACCTTACTTAAATTATTTCATTATATCCCTACAAAAATAGCTCTTTTTTAGTATTTTTGCTAAAATTTTAACGAAAATAATAAGATGATACGTTGCAGATTGTTTGCTTTTGTGGCAGCACTATTTTTTTCAAGCCTCTCATTTGCACAGAGCGCTTTTGACTCTACAGCCTACGCTCCTGTTGGTGCGGAAATAGCTGAATATTTGAAACCATTGGCATCAATCAATGTAAAGATTGCCGTTGAAGATGCCAGAACAAGTGGTGATGAGCTGGAACTCTATCTTTCCAAACTTGCCAG
>JAFZFL010000117.1 GCA_017555925.1 Bacteroidales bacterium
AGTTGGAACAAGATGGATTGCAGAGGGGTGGGAAGAGCTGTATAATCTTATTGGAAGAGACACCAATATAACGGATAAAGATTATATGGAGAGTTGTATGCTTATTGAAGATTTTGACGGGAGGGAGAAGAGAATGTTGGAGTGGAAATGGACGGAGTATGTAAAAGAGATGCTCTATCCATATTTAAGATGTGTAAAATTTGACTTCTATATGCACAGGAAGGGAATGATAAAAGATACCATTCATACAAAAGAGATAGATACTCTCTATATGCAAGGAGTTGATGCATTGCAAAACAGAGATTATAAAAAGGCGGTAACACTTTTGGGACCATACAAGGATCTTAACTCTGCAATAGCATTTGTCTGTATGGATTATAATACTTCCGCTCTTGAAATTCTAAATGAGTTGCCGCAAAATGCTGCCTGCAATTATATGAAATCTATAGTCTATGCACGTATGGGTAATGAGCATAAGGCAGTAGGTCACTTTATTATGGCAGTGGAGCAGAATCCGGCAATGAAACATAGGGGAAATCTTGATCCTGAAATATCACAGCTTCTGAAGAAATATGATGTGTTAAAGAAATTGGATGAT
This sequence comes from Bacteroidales bacterium, assembly GCA_017555925.1. The sequence continues at coordinate 599 of JAFZFL010000117.1, forward strand.
AATGGTAATAATTAGCTAATTATAAATAAATCAAATGTTTAATTAATTTAAAAACTAAAATGGACATGAATTTGAAAAGTAGAATTTCAAAATTGACAGGAAGATTTTTTAGAGTTTTATCTGTTGTTATGGTTGTAATGTGTGTGGTTGCATGTGAAAATAACCTTGATGTTGACAGACTACAACAGGAAGAGGAGAGCTTGCTCTCAATATCAATTGTGCCTCAAACAAAAGCGTCGGGTTCTGCTCACGGAGTGCAGGCCGATGATAACAATGTGCAATCGTTAGAGATATTTGTCTTTAAGAACGAAGGTGCCGATGCCGGAGTGCTGGACGTATATAAAAAGTTTACTGCAGAGGAGCTTAAATCTTTGACAAATATTGAGATTCAGACAACTGCAGGTTCAAAAATCATATATGCTGTAGCAAATTCCCATAAGGATAACTGGAATGGCGTATATACATTACAAGAGTTCAAGAGTGTGTTGTCGTTGCTCAAAGATGAGGATCTTAAGAGTTTTACAATGGTTGGCTCTGCAAACTCTACATTGCAGGCAACAACATCTGTAAATATTGAGATTTCACGTCTGGTAGCAAGGGTTCATCTGGCCGGAATCAAAACAAATTTTGCAGGAACACCATATGAGGGAATCTCATTAAAGAATGTTAAGGCATATCTGATAAATGTTACAGGTGATTGCAGCTATGCCGACGGTTCAATGAATGAAGATCCTTTAGTCTTGAACCAGAATGGATTAAAGAGTGATGATGTGGATGCTTGTACAATGAGAGGTATGTTGTATGATGAAATGGCGCAGGAGGTGTCAGACGGAGGATATAATGTTTCGCACTATTTCTACTGTTACGAAAATATGCTGTCGGAAGAGAGTGGAAATAAAAAATTTACAAAACTTGTGATTCAGGGAGACCTTAATGGTACAACATATTACTACCCTATAAGTATAAACAGGGAGGGGTACGGATATAGTCCGGAAAATGATCATAAGGGTTTGAAGAGAAATACATCATACTCAATTGAAATTACTATAACCCGTCCGGGAACTCTTGATCCAAATGACAATTTGAACTTTGGTACGGCTACCGCGATGTTGGATATTTTGGATTGGGTGACTCTCCCTGTTGCACATGTGGGATTTTAACAGAGATTTGTCATGAAGCTATGGAGAGTGCCGGTGCTGTTGTCAGCAGCAATAATATGTTCCTGTTCAACAATTAATGAGGACAGGACAAAGTGTCCTTGCTGGTATACCATAGATTTTACAGAGGTTGACAGAAGAGTAAGTAATCTGCATTTGTGGATATTTGATGAGAATGGTGTGGAGATTTGCAGGGATTCACTACATGGCGGTGATTATGGAGAATATAATGTGGAACTCGGCAGAGGCAAAGCTTATTGTTATGTATGGGGAAACATTTTGAATTCCACTTCTCTACATGAAAAAGTATCATTGGATTCATATTTTGTGAAGGCAGACAACTGCTCTTCTGATCCGCTGTACTTCTATGCTGCCGTTATGGAGACTGCGAGAGAGCAGGGGTATGACAGGGTAGAGTTGCATAAAGAGTATGCCAGGGTAGATTTTACAGTAAAAGGGAATATTGGATATAAGTGGCCGCTTCAAATGGAGATACTTCTGCAGGAGAATGGGCGATATGTGAATGGAGGTTTTGTGAAAGAGCCCGGATCTGTATATGCCAACTCTCAAATATTGGAGACAAACAATCATATCTTCACGTTCATAATTATGAGACAGAGTTCTCTTGGGGGGATTGTAGCCAGAATTACAGCCGTAGATGACGGCAAAGAAGCAGTGGTAAAAGAGTTGCCGTTTGGCCAGTGGCTCATCTCTGCCGGGTATGATATGAATGCAAGAGATTTGGAAGATATAAAGATAGAGCTTGATATAGCAATGGGTATTTTATCAATAAAGTGTGCGGGGTGGCAGAGAGTACAGCCTGTGAAAATTGAAATATGATAAGTCATGAATAGAACAGTATATAAATTGCCGTTGCTTTTACTTGTATTGTATATGTGTGCTTGCTGCAACCTTAATGAGAGCTGGCCTGTACATAAGGG
>JAFZFL010000118.1 GCA_017555925.1 Bacteroidales bacterium
TATAAAAGAGACAAAGGTGCTGAAAAAAAAGGTAGCGGGTATTCCTGAGATTATTGGAGAGTCTGCTTCAATAGTAAAGATAAAGGATATGATTGACAGGGTTGCTGCAACAGATGCCCGTGTTCTTATTACCGGATCCAATGGAACAGGAAAGGAACTTGTAGCACGCTGGCTGCACGAAAATAGCAACAGGAAACCAATGCCTTTCATTGAGGTGAATTGTGCTGCTATACCGGGCGAACTTATAGAGAGTGAGCTGTTTGGACATGAAAAGGGCGCTTTTACATCTGCAATAAAACAGCATAAAGGAAAGTTTGAACAGGCAGACGGGGGTACTCTCTTCCTTGATGAGATTGGAGATATGAGCCTTGCCGCACAAGCTAAGGTCTTGAGGGTGTTGCAGGAGAATAAACTGACAAGAGTAGGTAGCGACAAAGATATATCGGTAAAGGTAAGAGTTATTGCTGCAACCAATAAAAATCTGCTTGAGGAGATTCAGAAGGGTAATTTTAGAGAAGACCTTTATCACAGATTGAGTGTCATTATAATTCATGTACCTCCTTTGGCAGAACGTAAAGAGGATATACCGTTGCTTGTGAACCATTTTATAAAACTTATATGTACAGAGAATGGAATGCCTTTGCGTAAAATAGATGATGATGCTATTGCCCTTTTGCAACGGCATAGTTGGACAGGCAATATAAGGGAGTTGCGTAATGTTACGGAGAGGCTTCTTATACTTGGTGGCAACACTATAACAAAAGAGGATGTTATGGCGTATGCAACCCCCAATGTATGTTAGACAGATATTGTAAAATTGGAGAGAGGGCAAACAGTTATTCCGTTTGCCCTCTCTGATTATTAACTTTACTTAAAAACATTTATTCACGTTCTATGCGCAACTGCTGTATCTGGTTGCCGTTTGCCTGAGTCTTTACAAAGAGCGTAACTCTAAAGGTCTCTCCCCCTGCATTAAGATTGCCAATTGCATACTTCATTGGAGCTTTTCCACTTTTATGGATAATCTTAAAACTCTTTGGAGTATAAGTGACAAAGAAATTCTTCATTATTTGTGTAGCCTGTACTTTGCTGCACTCGTTTGTGTTGCCAAGAATGTCAAGTTCGAGGTTGCTGGCAAACCAGGCCGAAAGACTCTCTGCATCTCCAAATTGTATATACTTGCCTAATGGAACAAAGACATCTTGAGTCTGCTGTGGTCTGTCAGCAGGGAATGTGTCATAAGAGCCGCAAGTTGCAAATGCCTTTGCACCTATGAACATAAAAAAGAGTGCGGATATGAAAAGTGCAGTAAACTTCATAAAATCTTTGTTATCTGAAAGTGCAAAAAGTTGCAAAAATCAAGCCAATTTAGCATTTTATTTTTAAATTTGCAAGGGACTCTTAATAAAATGCTATAAAAGTGAAGATTACTCTCTTGTTGGTGGGAAAAACAGCCTTCCCATATATAAATGAAGGAATATCTCTATATGAAAAGAGATTGGGATTCTACACAAATTACAAAAAGATTGAGATACCTGAATTGAAGGGTGTCTCTGCATTGAGTGAGCAGCAGATAAAAGAGAAGGAGGGAGAACTGATATTGAAGAATATAAAAGCGTCAGATGATGTAATTCTGCTTGATGAGAGGGGTGAGTTGTATACTTCTGAGAATTGGGCACGCCATTTGGAGCGAAAAATCACCTATGGCGCAAAGGATATTGTTTTTGTGATAGGGGGAGCGTATGGATTTTCGCAGGAGGTTTACAACAGGGCCAACGGAATGTTGTCACTCTCAAAGATGACCTTCTCTCACCAAATCATAAGAGTCATATTCCTGGAGCAGCTTTACAGGGCCTTTACAATTATAAAAGGGGAACCATATCATCACAGATAGTTGTGATAGAAGAGTGATGGACTATGCGATAAACGTATGAAGAGGAGATTAAATGAAATAGCAGCTTATGTTGCAGAGATTGTGTCGGAACTTTGCAGATTCGCAAACAAGTACCGTACAACAATTGCCTGCATGGCAACTGCTTTTCTCTTTTTAATCTCTTTCCTCATTACCCCTACAAGAGATACAGTTGAGCATGATGCTGTAAAACTCAAACGCAAGATACACTACAGACAGAGTCTGCTTGAAGAGTATACAAAGAAGGCGTTGGAATGTCCGGTAGATGAATGGCTCAATCTCGAAGAGTTTCCCGACGATATGGTTATCTACAAATATAACGCAGATACCCTCCAATCTTGGGTGAACCAGTTCCCAATCCATAATGACGATGTTGATGTCCTCCCTTTGTGGCATAGACTCAATTATTTGAACAGTAAGAGCCTGCACAGCACCCCTCTGGCTTATCTTACAGAAAAGGAGCAATATGTAAACCTTGGCTCTGCCTGGTATATAGTAAAAGTCTACAAACAGGAACGGGTTAAGGTAATTTCCGGATTGCTTGTAAAGACAGAGTATCTGTCAGACAATGCAGTGTTGGTGAGCAAACTTAATCCATATTTTGATATCGACAGAAAACTGGCACTTTCTCCCTTCAATATAGATGAGGGTTGGATAATTAAAGGAAAAGATGGAGGTGTGCTCTTTTCGGTACTTGATGAGGTCTCATCAGCTGTAGGCTCAAGCAATACACAGCTCAAGTGGCTGTCGTTCCTTTTTGCATTCCTTGCCCTCTATTCATATTTCTATAACAGACGCACCTTTACAGCATTCTTCATATACATTCTCGGTATTACGGTATTGCGCTGTATAACATTTATTTATGGCGAGATGCTAAGGATGGACGCCCCGCTTTTCTCGCCAAACCTGTATGCCGATACGGGGCTCTTCTCATCGTTGGGAAACCTTTTGCTCAACAATCTTTATGTCTCATTTGTGCTCATAGCCATCTATGTAATCAGGAAAAGGATTATAAGGGCGTTGGGAAGAAAATATAGAACAGCGGCAATTATAGTGCTTCCGTTGTTTGTGGCAGGAGTGGCACTCTATATAAATGATACACTCCATTCACTAATAAATAACTCAAACATTGTACTTGAACTCTATCAGATAGAGAGGTTGAGCCGTTACTCTATTCTGTGCTACTTCTCTTACGGATTTTTATTCATATCACTGCTGCTTCTGTTGCAGATGGTTGTGATATTTTCGCCGCTTAGTGGTAAAATTTCACTTTTGAAGCCCAAATATATGTTGGGGTATATCTTTGTTGTAGCCTCCTATATGCTTCTGGTAATTTGCAGTCAGGGTTACAAAAAAGAGATAGAGAGGTGTATGATGTGGACAAACAAGTTGTCGGTAGAGCGGGATCTAGGCCTTGAACTGCAATTGAAGGAGATAGAGGGCAAGTTGCTCACAGATCCTATCGTAAGGACAATCCTTATGGCCCATCAGCAGGGGGCAGATACAAGGAGCATGCTCAAGAATCGTCTGAATGAACTCTATTTGCAGAATATAAGCCAGAAATATGAGATACAGCTCACAATATGCCGTCCTAATGAGACTCTTATGCATAACGACGGCAAAAGACTTGTAGATTGCAATGCCTATTTCAACAATGAGGTAATGAGTGCGGGCGCACCACTGTCGGACAGATATAATTTCTTCTTTCTCAACAATTATAATGGCAGAGTAAGTTACCTTGGAGTCTTTACCTATTATAGCCCTATGGGGCCCATCATGCTCTATCTTGAACTTGATTCAAGATTTATGAAAGATGTTATAGGATACCCGGCACTGCTCTTTGACTACAAGCAGTCAGACAATATAAATATGCCAAGCATATACTCCTATGCAAAATACATAGATAATGAACTTATAATTTATAGAGGAAACTATAACTTTCCAATACATATACAATCCGAAGGAATGCCGGACGGATTTTCAACAACAAAAAAGGGACATTACACACTATTTACAAACAAATTTTCTCCCGACAGTATAATAGTCATAAGCCGTCCCAAACGTGACCTTTTCGTATACTTCATCTCATTTTCATACCTGATGCTCTTCTTTGGAGCAATGTGCTTCCTTTTTGTGAAGATGAGGACCATTCTCAAGAGGTCAATAAGGGTTAACCTGCCAAGACACTCCTTCAGGAGAAAGATTACCATCCTGGTGGCATCTGCTCTGGCAATCTCCCTTTTGCTTATGGGATTGGGAAGTGTGTGGTTTGGCATAAGCTATTACAATGGGGCAAACCGTCTTCAGATGGAGGAGAAGTTGCAGACAGTGCAGTCTACACTTTCGGATTTCTGCAAGTATCTCAACCAGTACAATGAACTGAATACTTCAGATCTTTTCCAGACAATAGACAGAATGGCAAACAACACTCAGGTTGATATAAACATATATGATCCGCTTGGTCGTCTGATAAGAAGTACACAGCCCGAACTGTTTGAACGCTATCTCCTCTCGTCAAGAATGAACCATGAGGCGTACAGACAGATAGTCATTGAGAACAAAAGGCAGGTTGTAAATAAGGAGCAGATTGCGGAACTCTCATACTTTTCGCTCTATGCTCCAATAGTTAACAGCAACGGAAAACTTATTGCTATAGTGAATATCCCATATTTTGTGCGTACAACAGAGTTCGGTGGCGATATATCATCTATTGTGGCGGCAATAATAAATATATATATTCTGCTGCTTATTGGTGCTATACTGTGCGGTATATGGGTGTCAAATTCACTGTCGAGACCATTAGCTGTGATAAGCAGAAAATTGTATACTGTTGATGTGTCACGCCACGCAGAGCATATAAACTATAACCATAACGATGAGTTGGGAATATTGGTGGGCGCTTACAACAAGATGGTTGACGATTTGGAAGAGAGTACCAAACGTCTGGCGCAAACCGAGCGTGAACAAGCCTGGAGCGAGATGGCACGCCAGATAGCCCACGAAATCAAAAATCCTCTCACCCCAATGCGTTTGAGTATACAGCATCTTGTAAGGTTGAAGCAGAGGAATGTGCCTGGTTGGGAAGAGAAATTTGAAGAGGTTGCAGGCTCAATTCTCGAACAGATAGATATACTTTCAGAGACCGCATCTGAGTTCTCAAGCTTTGCAAAATTCTACTACGAAGAGAATGGTGTTCTCAACCTTTACAACATTATTGCCGAGCAGAAGATTCTCTTTGATACCCGCGAAAATGTAAAGATACTCTTCAACTACTGCTCCGAGGAAGCCTGTGTGTACGCCAGAAAAGGGCAGATCATAAGAGTGCTGGTTAACCTCATTTCAAATGCAGTACAAGCTGTTGAGTCTGTAGGTAGAGGTTACATAAGAATATCTCTCCTTCAGGAGGATGGCTACTTTGTGGTCTCAATAGAGGATAACGGTCCGGGTGTAAAGGAAGAGAATGAAAAGAAGCTCTTCACCCCTAACTTTACAACAAAGAGCAGTGGAACAGGCCTTGGCCTTGCCATCTGCCGCAACATCATGGAGCAGAGCGGAGGAACAATCTCCTACTCGCGCTCAGAACTTGGCGGCGCCAACTTCTCATTCAGACTGCCCGCATACTAATCTGAACTGCATCAAAATATTTGTATAAAAATTTTACTGTCAATGTTGAAAATTAAGAATATTTGGCAGAATTTTGTAGCTCAATACCCCATGAATGTTGAAAACATTTTCTAACTTTGTATGGTCAATGCGGTCAATGCGTTGATTCACATATTTAGATGAAAGTGTTTCGCTTTTAACCCTATTCGGAAATCTGGTAAATTTCAAAGCTACGGGGAAAGGCAATCATCTTCATCACTTGCTATGTCATATACTATCCCAAGTATATCCCAGCAAGTGTGGGGTATTGTTTATTTGTAGCACGGCTTACCAGAGCCTCCGGATAAAATAACGATAAACTCCACACTTTCTTTTTTTACGTAATGAGTTGTCTATTGGAGTTGTAGACATTTTGATACAATCATGAAAAAAAATCTTTTCAATTCAGATTCAAATGCTTACGAAGCACCATCAGTTTATACTATTAACGTTAGTGTAGAGAGAGGGTTTGCTGCTTCAGGAGGAACTAATGAGGATCCTGAGGAAGGAGGATCAGATGATCTTGGTTAAATCTAACCTTTTCAATTGAACTGATGTGTTAAATATTAATCTTTAGTATAAGCTTATGAGAAAATTACTGAGCCTGATAGTTGCTTTTTCAGTTTTTGTTTCTTGTGACAAGATAGAAAATGTTGGAATCTGCAATTCAGATAATGTGGTATTTGTTGCAACAACGGAGGGCACTGCGTCAAATATGGAAACAAAAACATATTTGGATGAAAACATAAAGTTATTGTGGCATGCGCAGGATGAACTTACCATCTTTGGTTCTACATTGAATGAAAAGTTTCAGTTTGATGGGGAAACCGGAGATAATAGCGGTACTTTCACAAAAATAGAGACAGGCTCTTTCGGTTCAGGTAATCCTATTGGAAGGAACTATGCAATATATCCGTATCATAAAGATAACAAGATAGAGAATGATGAGTCATATCTTTCCATACCGTTTCCTGCTGTGCAGTATTATGCTGAAGGATCAATTGGAAGAGGGGCTAATATTTCAATAGCGGTAACAGATAATTTGTCGGGCAGGTTTCTATCCTTCAAGAATGCCTGCTCATTCTATAGGATGGTGATATATGGTGTTAATGAAGATTATATTAGGAGTGTTGAGATTAAAGGCAGAAATGGCGAGAAATTGTCGGGAATGGCAAAGGTTACAATTGATAGTGATAAATTGCCAACTTGTACAATAGAAGATAACTCTTCAGCGGGTGAATCTGTCATACTTGATTGTGGAGAGGAAGGAGTAAAGATTGGCACTTCAAAAGATGATCCCAATGCCGCTGTATTTTGGATGGCTATACCTCCTGGAGTATATGCTCAAGGTATAAGCTTTACAATTACCAATACCAATGGTGACCAACGTTTTCTTGAACTTAAGACAGCAAATCTTGAATTAAAGAGAAATGTTTTCAGGACGGCAAACATTAAATTTGATCAAAGTTTGGCTGTAAACATCAACAAACAAAAGGAGAGGAATGCTTTGATTGCTCTATATAATTCGTTAGGTGGTGACAGTTGGAAAAATAGTGCTAACTGGTTGAGTGATGATGTGGTAGTTGGTGAGTGGTATGGTGTTACTACTGACGAAGAGGGGTTTGTTGTTGGAATTGATTTGTCGGACAATAATTTGCAGGGTGAGCTTCCTGTTGAGATTGGAGATTTTTCACGATTGACCTCTTTGCTTTTGGGAGACAATAGTATTTCCGGCACATTGCCTGAAAGTATTTGCAAGCTTACATCATTGGAGTATTTGTATTTGGATTACAACAGTTTGGAGGGAGAACTTCCTGAGAATATGGGTAATTTGAAGGAGATGAGGCATTTGTGTTTGACCAAGAATAATTTTGAGGGTTCTATACCTGAAAGTATATGGACAGGAATGGACAAGTTGGAGCAAATCTGGCTGGAAGATAACAAATTTACAGGCGGTTTGACTGCAGCTATTGGAAATGCAGTCTCTTTGACTGAGTTGCGAGTAAGTGGTAATAACTTTTCAAGCGCGCTTCCTGATGAGATATGTAATCTTGCAAATCTTGTGGTGTTGCAGGTGAATTATGCGGGTATTACAGGTGAAATCCCTGAAAACATCGGTAATTTGAAAAAATTGCAATTTGTGTGGTTGGATAAAAATAATCTGTCGGGAACAATACCTGAGTCAATAGGGGAAATGACAAATCTGATTGAGCTCAAATTGAACAATAACAGTTTGAGAGGCAGCATTCCTAATTCTATTGGCAATCTTGCCAGATTGGAAGTTGTTCATCTTCAGGATAATATGTTGAGCGGTTCAATTCCTTCAACTATTGGGGAGTGTGCAAATTTAGTTGAGTTGAATGTTTCGCTCAATAGAATTGCAGGTGAGATTCCGGCTTCTATAGGCAATTGTACCAAATTGCAGAATCTTGATTTGAGTGAAAACCGGTTGAGTGGTGAGGTTATTGATTTTGCTCAGTTGGTTAATTTGAAAGTTTTGTACCTGGCATATAACAGTGAGTTGGGTGGTACAATACGGGCTGGAATATTGAATGGATTGACAGGTTATTCAATTGAAGGTACAAAAATAAAAATAGGAGAGGATACAGGGTTGCAGGATCCTACTATAGGGAATGAGAATATGCCTTGGGATTAAAGTGTTGTATATATATGGAAAAGAGTTATATACCCCCTTTTGTAGAACTGGTTGTGGTTGCTATAGAAACAGGTTTTGCAACGTCGGACCCGATGGAGGATCCCGATTATAATGATGAAAATCAGGATATGCCTTGGTAACTACAGTGTGATGGGTATATCACCGATGTGAAAATAGTAGAATAAAGTATTAAGTTATATTTATCTGTAATGAAAAGAGTATTTTACATATTGTTTGCAGCATTGGTATTTGCCGGCTGTGAGAAAGTAGAGCAAAAGCTTAAGGATGTTCTTAAGGGTGCTCCTGTGTTTACAACGTCATTTGAGGAGTATGCCTTTGATGAGAAGACAAAGACATACGTAGATGAGAATTTAAAGTTGTTGTGGCATGAGAGTGATGAGTTGTCTATTTTTACATCTACTTTAAATCAGAAGTACCTTTTTGATGGAGCTACCGGCGACAATAGCGGTACATTTTCAATGGCCTCTACCGGTGGACAGTTTGGAACAGGTAATGAGATAAGCAGGAACTATGCTGTTTATCCGTACTCTTCGTCAGTCAAATTGAGCAATGAGGAGGTGCTTTCAGTTACTCTTCCTGCTGTTCAGGAGTATGCCGCAAACTCATTTGGTAAGGGTGCCAATACAATGGTTGCCGTTACATCGGGGTTGGATGATTATTTTCTTCCATTCAAGAATGTTGGCGGTTATTTGATACTTAAGTTATATGCAGAGGATGTAACTGTGAGAACAATCTATCTTAAGGGTAACAATGGGGAGAAGCTGTCGGGAAACGCTTCAATAATTGCGGAGTATGGCAAATCTCCGGTTGTGCAAATGGCTGAGACTGCCACAGAAACCGTAGAGATAGATTGTGGTTCGGAGGGTATAAAATTGAGTACATCGCAAGATGAGCCAACCCAATTCTGGTTTGTGATACCACCAACAACCTTTGAGAATGGTTTTACAGTAAATATTACGGATGTTAACGGTTACAGCATGACCAAGAGTGCATCCAGGTCATTCAATATTGAGCGTAATGCTGTAAATTCGATGAGTGCAATAGAGGTGGCAACAGAGAGTGTTCCGTCAAACCAGATCTGGTATACTACAACAGATGGTGAAGTGATAGAGTTGGGTAGTGACGGTTTTGGCGCATCAGCTACCTCAAATGTCTATGAGTTTGGAAAAGGTGTTATAACATTTGGCAGTTCAGTTACATCAATACCAGAGAGTGCTTTTGAAGACTGCACCACATTGGAGACAGTTACAATTCCTCAGGGTATTGCAGAGATTGAGAGCTACGCTTTTAAAGATTGTACAAATTTGACATCTGTTAAGATTGGCGATAAGGAGCAGGCTGTTTCTTCCAATGCGCGTTCATCCAATTTGATGCAGACTTCCAATGCCCAGTCACAAGCTTCGGCTATAGGAGCGGGAGCCTTTTGGGGATGCTCAAAATTGGCGGAAGTGGATATTCCAAAAGTAATAACAACAATATGTGAGGCCGCTTTTGGGGGATGTTCAAATCTGGAATCAATAAAGCTTCCAATAAATATAACATCAATTGAGGCTGCAGCCTTTTCAGATTGCTCAAGTCTTGAATCTGTAAAAATTCCAAAGAATGTTACATCTGTAGGCGATGGAATATTTTCAGGCTGTACAGGATTGACAGATGTCTTTTTCATGCCTGAAACACCTCCAACATTTGGAACAGATTTGTTTGGTTCCAGCTCTTCCAATATAACCATACATGTGCCGGAGGATTCATTTGATGCATATTTGGAAGATCCTGTCTTTGACGGATATGTAGATGATATTGTAGGCGATGCAGATGCAGTACCGTATAACCAAATCTGGTACACTTCTAAAGACGGTAATATTGTAGAACCAAGAAATCAGGGAGTTGATATATTTGGAGCAAATATTGTTTCTAATACCTATGAAGATGGTATGGGTGTGATTACTTTTGATGGGGATGTGACTTCTATTGGTGAGCAAGCCTTTTCGAATTGTACAAGCTTGACATCTGTTGATATTCCTGAAAGTGTGACATCTATTGGTTTGTATGCCTTTAGGACTTGTAGTAATCTATTGTCTTTTGATATTTCTGAAAGAGTTACATCTATTGGTAATAATCCATTTGTGGAATGTATAAATTTGAAGTTGACAGGAGAGGATGTAAGTGAAGATGGTAAGTGTTTGATAAAGGATGGCGTTCTTGTTTCATATTGTCCCGGAACTGCTGATGCCGCTGAATATATAGTTCCTCAAGGGGTAGTAACTATAGGCAATTCAGCATTTCTCAGGGATGAAAGTATAACATCTGTTACAATTCCTGCGGGAGTGACAACTATAGACAATTATGCATTCAGCCAATGCGCTAATCTTGCTTCTGTTTCTATTCCGGAAACTGTTGAGTCTATTGGTGACGGTGCTTTTAATTACTGTGAAAGTCTTACATCAGTTACGCTTCCGGAAGGATTGATTTCTATTGAGTACTTTGCATTCAATAAGTGTAGTAATCTCTCTTCCATTACTATTCCAAAAACAGTAAAAACTATTGGAGAGTGGGCATTTAGTCATTGCAGCAGTTTAGCATCAGTTGAGGTGCCGGAAGAAGTTTCTATCTTTGGACCAAATCCTTTTGCAAAATCATTTAATATTAAGTTTACAGGAGCATTGGCTGAAGATAATGGCAAGTGTTTGGTTAAAGATGGAAAACTTATCTCTTTCTCACCGGGCACAGGCTTAACAGATACTATATCATATACTATTCCAGAAGGAGTAACATCGATTGGAGCTGATGCATTTTTTAAATGTGATGTGATTAAATCAGTTACAATACCAGAGGATATTATTGAGATATGCTATTATGCATTTGGCGGAAATTCAAACTTGAAAGATATATATGTATATCCATCAAATCCACCAACATTAGAGACTAATGTATTTAGCAAAAATGTAACTGGTAGAACCATGCATGTCCCATCGGCATCAGTAGATGCATATAAAACCAACTGGGGTCAATATGCAGATGAGATTGTAGGAGATTTGATTGTTGAGGTTACTCAGAAATCAAACGAAATATGGTACACATCTACAGATGGAGAGATAGTAGTGCCAAAAGAGACTGCAGAATTTGGGGCAAATATAGTTTCAAACACCTATGAGAATGGTAAGGGTGTGATTACTTTTGATGGAGATGTGACAAGTATAGATTTTTCTGCATTTTACTCATGTTTTAACCTAAAGTCAATTGAGATAGCAGAAGGAGTTACAGTTATTGATAATAGAGCATTTTCCAATTGTACAAGTCTAGAATCTATTAATCTTCCAGAGAGTTTAACAACTATAGCAGATTTTGCATTTATAAATTGTACAAGTTTAACTACACTTTATATTCCAGAAAGTGTTACAAATTTTGGTGTAAATCCATTTAGTTGGTGTACAAATTTGAAGTTTACCGGTAAATATGCAAGCGAGGATGGAAAATGCTTGATAAAGGATGGTAAACTCGTCTCTTTCTGCCCTGGAACTCCTGACCCTGTTGAATATGTCCTTCCTCAAGGAGTGGATTCTATTGGTATCTTCGCATTTAATAAGTGTGAATGTATAACATCGGTTGTACTTCAAGATGGTGTGACTTTTATAGGATCTGACGCATTTTCTGAATGCAGTAACCTTATGTCTATTAATATTCCTGAAACTGTAAAAACCATTGAAACGTGGGCTTTTAAAAATTGTAGTAGTTTAACTACAATTGAAGTGCCTGAGGGGGTTACAACCTTTGGGGCAAATCCTTTTGTTGAATCTTATAATATTAAGTTTGCAGGACCTTTGGCAAAAGACAATGGCAGATGCTTGGTTAAAGATGGTAAACTTATCTCTTTTTCTCCAGGAACATCCCCTGTATCCCAACCAAATCTTAATGATATGTTATTATTTTATATTATTCCGGAAGAGGTAACATCAATAGGGGCTTATGCCTTTTATGATTGTGATGTACTTATGTCAATTAAAATCCATAATAGGCTTTTATCAATAGATGATTTTGCTTTTGGCCAATGTTCTTATTTGAGCAATATATACTCTTATCCTATTAATCCACCGTTATTAGGTACAGGTGTGTTTAGTAGTAATTTTTCAGGAAGAGAAATTCATGTATTATCATCTTCTCTTGATGCCTACAAAACGGCATCTAATTGGAGTACATATACGAGTGAATTTATTGGAGATATCGATATAGTTCCGTCTCCAAACCAAATCTGGTATACCTCAACAGATGGACAGATAGTTGAACCAACATCAACTGATGCTTTTGGAGCAAATATAGTTTCAAATACCTATGAGAATGGCAAGGGTGTAATTACTTTTGATGGACGCATAAATGATTTTATAGGCTATAATGCTTTTAAACAGCCATATGGCGAGGGGTACGATGGAGGAAATTTGAAGACTATAATTTTCCCCCAACATGTATATTACTTTTGTTCTGGTGTATTCTATGGATGTACTAATTTAACGGACGTTAAATTAAATGAAAATCCAATATTAAATATTTCCCATACTGCCTTCTCGTATTGTAAAAGCTTGACATCAATTAATATCCCTGAAAGTGTAGAAATATTAGGCGTTTCTGATAATCCATTTATAGGTTGCGAAAATTTGAAGTTTACCGGTAAATATGCAAGTTCAGATGGTAAATGCCTAATATATGATGGAAAACTTATTTCATTTTGCCCTGGAACTACAGATCCTATTCAATATGTTATTCCTCAAGGAGTAGAGATTATAGGTGGTTTTGCGTTTTATGAATGTGAGAGTATAACATCAGTTACACTTCCAGAAGGGGTTACTTCTATTGAGCGTTATGCATTTTGCGGTTGTAGTAACCTTGCCTCTATCAATCTCCCAACATCTGTTATGGCATTAGGCGAATGGGCAATTGGTAGATGTAGCAGTTTAACATCGGTAGAGGTTCCTGAAGGTGTAACAACGTTTGGCCCAAATCCATTTGGCAGGTCGCATAGTATTAAGTTTACAGGACCTTTGGCAAAAGACAATGGTAGATGCTTGGTTAAAGATGGTAAACTTATCTCCTTTTCACCAGGAACAGATTCAACAGATCCTATATCATATACTATTCCAGAAGGAGTAACATCGATTGGAGCTGATGCATTTTTTAAA
>JAFZFL010000011.1 GCA_017555925.1 Bacteroidales bacterium
CAAATACAACGGCAAGGAGCTTGATACCAACAACGGCCTGAACTGGTACGACTACGGTGCCCGTCACTATGATCCGGCTATCGTCCGCTGGATGGTGCAGGATAAATTCGCTGAGAAATATAAAAACCTATCACCATATCAACATACAGCGAGTAATCCTTTAAAGTACATTGATGTAAATGGCGATAGTATCATAAGAGTAAATATTATTGATTATAGTAACACCATAAGTGGCAATAACACTATATATATTGATCACTCTATATTAAATGATATTAAAACAATATTTACATTTGCATATACTAATTGTAAGAAATGAAAAGATTAATTATATTCTTGTTATTTGGTTTAATTGGTTGTAATGATTATACCGAGTACATAAATAAAGGAGATGAAATTATTTATAAACTGGAAAATGACTCACTATTCTTACAAACGATAATTAATGGTAATAATTTATACAAAAAATGGTATAATGAGGAATCGG
Source organism: Bacteroidales bacterium (assembly GCA_017555925.1). The sequence goes on from JAFZFL010000011.1 coordinate 488, forward strand.
AATTTTTAATGTATTCATCTGAAAATTTATCTGTTTATAAAGAAATAATTGAGGGAGAATCTGGCGATTATAAGAATATACATATCCAATATTATAATAAAAATGGACAACTAGTAGGATATAAACGTATATCTTCATTTTTTAACACTCATTGTTATAATGATTTCCTAAAAGAGATTTCTATATACTCGGTAAGAGGATTAAAGTTAAAAAAAGAATTTCATCAAATATATTCGCTGGATGGATCCGTTATCACAGATACCCTAGGATGTGAATTTAATTATAGATTCAATTATCCAATACATTACAAATTTTGTAAGTAGTTAGGTGTAGAAATGGTGTATTTTGACTGTGTCGTCTCCCGAAATGATTTGTTGTTTATTTATAAGGGTTAGTTTACAGGTTAAGGGTGACTTGTAATTCTCTGTTTTTACTCAAAAAACATTCCCACAATCTCCTCTACAGATATATTGTTGAAGTAGCTCGCCGTAGGGATTTCCTCAAGGGCAGCCCTTATGGCTTCAATTGTGTGTGGAGTGCCTATCAGTTTCTGGCAGAATTCCTCGGTTGGGAGGGTGAAGAAGTAGTCTCCCATTATCTTCAACTCTGAAATTGCCCCTTTTGACGTCGTCAAAAAGAGCTCTACTATACCACCGGTGAGTCTGGAGGTTTTGCTGAAGGAGTAGGCAGGGGAGGAGCCGAAGTTCCAGCTTTCCTGCGAGTATTTTTCCTGGCATAGGGTATCTATGGCCTTTATGTCTGCCTCTGTAAGTGTGTATGGCTCAATCTCGGGGTGCCGGCTGCAGATGTACTGCTCCAGGTAGCTCCAGAAGGATGCTATGTCGGTTTCTGGGGTAACGTCTGCCGGGAATTCGTCGGGTAGATGCTCCGAGATATTGGTTACTCTGCTGCGGTTGCTCTGAACAGCTTTTCCTATGAATTTCTCCGGACGGGATTTCAGGGCTGCTGCCAGATTGCCCATTGAGGCGTTGAAGAGCAGAGTGCCGTGCTGCAGGATGCGGTTGTTATGGATGCATACTGCGTTGCCGGAGAATTTGCGTCCGTCTATGAGGAGGTCGTTTCTCCCCTCAAGGTATGCCTTTATTCCTATGTTGTTGAGGGCCTCTATGATTGGCTGGGTGAAGCGGCGGAACATGGCCGATGCGTCTTCGCCCGGGATTCTTGCTTCAATGAATGTGAAGTTGAGGTTCCCAAGGTCATGGAACACTGCGCCGCCACCGGTGAGGCGCCTTACTACTTTTATACTGTTCTCCTTTACATAGTTTATGTCTACCTCTGCCAGGGTATTCTGGTATCTTCCTACAATTATCGCATTCTGGTTTCTCCAAAGACGGAAGATTGGCTGCTGGAACTCTTTAAGAAGGTACTCTTCTGCTGCAAGGTTCCAGTAGGGGGCTGTGCAGGGGTGACTTATGTAAAGCATGTTAAGAAAGGTTGTATTTTTTTGCTATTGCCCTGTATGCCAATAGGACAAGGTATCCTATAAGCATTCCAAAAAGTGCCCCGCACACCACATCTCCAGGGAAATGTTTTCCAACATATACCCTGCTGTAGGCTACAGCAATGGACCATACGAAGATGAACCATGTGTACCATTTCTTCCTTATGAGGGCAACGGAAATTGTTGCAAATCCGAAGAAGTTTGCTGCATGGGTTGATACGAATCCGTATCTGCCGCCCTTGCCTTCAAGCAGGCGTACGGCATCCTGGATGATTGGGTCCCAGCCCGGACGGTATCTTTCAAGTGTGTTCTTGATTGCGTGTACTGATAGCCAGTCTGTAAGGCCGAAGGTGATAAGTACAGCCGCTGTCATTACAGCGGCCGACTTTACGTCTCTCTTGCGGAAGAACATATACAGGACGGCTGCGTAGATTGGGATTCCGCTCCATTTTGCGGAGATGAATACCATGAGATGGTCTACGTACGGGCTGTTGAACCCGTTAATGGCCAACAGGATTGTCCTGTCAAGTTGGATCAGCCAGTCTAGCATATGTTAAATGTCAGCGTTAAGTGTTTTCCAAATAAGGTCCTTAAGTTCCTTTATGCCTTCATTTGCAGCTGATGAAATGAAGAGTGTAGGGATCTTTCTTGGAAGGTGAGGCTTGATTTCGCGTTTGAGCTCGTCATCAAGCATGTCTGATTTTGATACTGCAAGAATTCTCTGCTTGTCTAGAAGCTCAGGGTTGAATTTCTTGAGCTCTTTTAGGAGAATCTTGTACTCTGCCAGGATATCCTTGCTGTCTGCAGGTACCAGGAACAATAGCACCGAGTTTCGCTCAATGTGTCTTAGGAACCTGTGTCCAAGACCTTTACCCTCACTTGCACCTTCAATGATACCTGGGATGTCTGCCATTACGAACGATTTGTCATCGTAGTAGTTAACAATTCCCAC
>JAFZFL010000119.1 GCA_017555925.1 Bacteroidales bacterium
CACCGTCAATGAACCAGTTACCGTTCTCACCAATAGTGATAACTGAACCGTTTTTACCATCTTGACCGTTTACACCATCTTTACCGTCTTGGCCATTTACACCGTCTTTACCGTCCTGACCATCTTTACCATCTTGGCCATCTTTACCGTCTTGACCATTTTTAATAGTGTGTGATGTACCATCACTCAATTTAACAACGATACCCTCTGCATTAGCAGTAACACTTGTAATAACGGCACCGTTATCAATTGCGCTTTGCAAACTTGCTACTGATACTTTCAAAGCATCAATCTGCTCTTGCAAACCTTGGATGTCATCATCGTATTTGTCACAAGCAACAAATACGCTTGACAATAGCGCAAATGCTCCTAGAAGCATTAGTCTAAAAGATTTTTTTACCATAATAAAATGTTTTTAAAAAGTTTGAATTATTTGTGTTTTAGTTTGTTTTTTCTACCCTTTCGTAAGGCGGACTCACTTCCTGGAAATGAAATCCGAGATTTCCGTGTTCCTTTATGTTTTTTCGCCTATTTAAATTATTAAGTTGTTAACTCTTTATTTTTCAACATCTTACATAACCTTTTCCATATGCATTAATTTCTATCTCCTGTGCAGAGATAGAAATTTTGGCCAAAGATAAGAATAAATTCGTTTAAATCACAATTTTTATGAATTTTTTCTATCATTTGGTTCCTTCAATAAATTATAAAATTCATCAAAGAGTTGCATTGTCCGTTTGTCAAAAATAGTGCTTTTTTTTTAAAAATACCTAATAATTGAATACTACAAATTTTACTTGTCAATAATATCTTCAACAATTTTTAGAATTTTTTTCTCTCTTTCATTAGATGCATCAAGTATATTTTTCGCTGCATTTACCATTTCATCTGCAAGAGTCCTATCTTTAATGCCGGCCGCATTAATCTTAACGTTCAAGAATGCTCCATAAACTGCAGTACGTATACATAGCGCACCAACACCGGCATCTGATACAGAGTTAGGATTACCCTTGGCAGCCATATCTTCAATAAGGTCGTATGCGCTGAATGCAGCCTTCATAGTTCTGAAAGGCACCTGTGTTGCATATATTGTAGCATCCTGAATGGCTGCTGTTCTTGCAGCTTTCTCCTCTTCTGTAGTTTTAGGAAGAGAAAATGCCGCCATAATCTTATTAAATGCAGCAGTATCTTCATCAACAAGATATAGTAACTCATTTACAATAGATTGTCCTTGCTCTGCCCATTTTGAGAAATACTCCCACTGGTCGTCCCATCCAGGTTTGTGAGATGAAAGATTTGCTACCATTGTACCCAATGATGCACCCAAAGCCCCTGCATAAGCCGAAATTGATCCTCCACCAGGTGCTGGAGATTCGCTTGCTGTCTCCAATGCAAATCCCTTGCAGGTCATATCTATAAGTTTGTCTTGGACAGTATCTTCCATCAGATACTCAATAACCTTCTCTCTTGGATCAAATGGTTTCAGATCATCCAGACCCAAGGATTTTACCGCTATCTTTATAATCTCCTCCTCTGCTATACCTAAAGATCTCTGCTGTTTAGCCAGATAGTACTTGCCGGCATCTATCAACACCTTTTTAGGTACGAGACCAACCAACTCTGAGCCTGTTACCCTTATACCTCTTGCAGCAGCTTTGGCAACAACTTCGTCGAAAGCTATATGCACAGGTGTGGTTGCTATATCTGTAACATTCATTGAAACCTGAGCTATTCCATACTCTTTAATGAACCAACCAATAGCTTTACATCCTTTTAGAGTACCAGGAGCCCATAACTCTTTACCATTCTCATCCAATATGACTTTACCGGTAAGCTTGCCTCCCTCTCTCATCTTTCTGCCCTTTTCCCTTACATCAAAAGCAATGGCATTTGCCCTACGTGTAGATGTTGTATTAAGGTTAAAGTTAATAGCAACCAAGAAATCACGGGCGCCAATTACTGATATACCTGTACGTGCCACATTCTCATTAAATACCGACGGCCCAAAATCCGGTTTCCAGGCTGGATCTTGAAGCTTCTTTGATATACCTTCATATTCACCGGCTCTACATACAGCAAGATTCCTTCTTTCTGGAGTAAAAGCAGCGGCTTCATAACAATATACAGGTATGCCTGCCTCTTCACCAACACGTTTGGCCAAAGTTCTTGCATACTCTGCACACTCTTCCATTGTAACACCTGCAATTGGAATTAAAGGACATACATCTGTAGCTCCCATACGTGGATGCTCTCCGTGATGTTTGGTCATATCTATAACCTCACCTGCCTTTTTAATTGCCCTAAAAGCGGCCTCTATTACCAATTCCGGCTCTCCTACAAATGTTACTACCGTACGATTGGTGGCTTCACCCGGGTCTACATTCAATAGTTTTACACCTTCTACACTCTCAATTTGGTCTGTAATCTGCTTAATTACATCCATATCTCGTCCTTCACTAAAGTTAGGAACGCATTCAATTATTTTCTTAATCATCATATATCATTATTTATGGCATGGTGCGCCGTTTACATATAAACATATTCCTGTAGCCAACCCGTCAAGAAGTTTCTTGGCATCCATTTCAAAATAGTGTATCGGATACAAATTTTTAGGCTTTATAAAGTTGGCGGCTTTTATAAACTCTTCATCAGAGAGTGTATATGGAAGGTTCTTTGGCAAGAAAGCAATATCAACTCCCTTTGCGATACTCATCTCCTGAATAAATTCAGTATCACCTGCTATATATATTTTAAATCCACCCATATTTAAGATGTAGCCGTTGCCTTCTCCTTTAATATGGAACGGATGACCATTATCTCTTTTGTTTTCAATATTGTAAGCAGGAGTTGCCAATATATCTATACCTTTTATCCTAATTGAATCACCGTTGCGTAACGTATGTATTGTGCAATTTTTAAGGGAATGGGCATCTTTAAATACATTTTCAAGATTTGTTGAAGGATCAACGTTAAGTTCATTATTGTCTACATCGATTCCCATTTTTGTAAGGTCATGCTTTATACATGTATCTACTGCCTTACTCACTATAAATTCGGTATTTGGTGTGGCTATATCTTTAATTGCCTTGCCATCATAATGATCTGTATGGGCATGCGTAAGAATGATAAGATCTGCCTTTTTCATTTTTGCATAGTTGTACAGATTGCTATATGGATCAATATATATATGCATCCCTTCCCAGTCTATATGAATGGAGCCATGAGCCAGATGCTGTACATTTACCAATCCTAATGGAGTGTAGAATGTGTTGTGAATTTGAGTTCCCATTGGTATATATTTTAATTGATCAATTTGCCTTTTAATATAATGGTATCTATATATGGTGTTGTAAATGCATACGGAATAAAACTGTATGACGATATAGCTTTAGTTATAAAAAGATTGGCAATCTTTCCCTTTGTTATTGAACCCAAAGTCTCCTCTACCCCCATAGCATAAGCACCATTTATTGTACAAGCATTAATGGTCTCTTCGGGAGTAAGTTTCATTGCAATACAGGCAAGTGCCATTTGGAATTGCATGCTGCCGCTTGGACAAGAACCGGGATTATAATTGGTGGCAAGAGCCAATGGAATATCATTCTCTATAAACTTGCGCGCAGGAGAGTATTGCATATTAAGGAAGAAGGTAGCTCCAGGTAACATTGTGGCTATTGTTTGAGAGTTTTTTAAAGCTTCAAACTCCTCTTCTCCAACACTCTCCAAATGGTCAACGCTTATTGCATCATATTTTACTCCCACTTGTACGCCTCCGGAAACTCCCATCTGATTGGCATGCACTTTGGCTTGTAATCCATATTTCAGACCGGCATTAAGTATACGGTCTGTATCTTCTACAGAGAAGAAACCCTCTTCACAAAATACATCTATATACTCTGCCAATCCTTCAGATGCAATCATAGGAATCATTGTATTGATTATCTCTTCAACATATCCATTCTTATCACTTGCATATTTTGCAGGGAATGCGTGTGCCCCCAAAAACGTAGCCTTTACAGTCAGAGGAATATTTTGGGACAATCTTCTAACAACACGCAACATCTTTAGTTCATTTTCGGGAGTCAATCCATATCCGCTTTTTATCTCAACAGCACCCGTGCCGCTCAGCATTATCTCCTGTACCCTCTCCAATGCACTTCTGTACAAATCATCTTCAGATGTATTGCCAAGCAGTTGGGCAGAATTGAGTATTCCACCACCTCTGGCTGCAATCTCCTGATAGCTCAAGCCATTTATTTTATCTACGAACTCCTGCTCACGGCTTCCTGCATATACCAGATGAGTATGGGAATCACAGAACGAAGGGAAAACCATTTTACCCGCAGCATCTATCACCCTGATTCCGCTATGCGGATCTTTCCCTAATTCAATTTTTTCATACAGTGCTTGAGGCATCTGATCCATTCTTCCATAATCAGATATAAGCTCCCCTTCAATAAACAGATAGGCATTCTCAATAATGTTAAGATCCTTCATCTGTCCGCCCCTTTTCAGAGTTATTTCCTCTCCGGCCTGTATTAGCTGTTTAATATTTATGATTAGTATGTTTTCCATCTGTCGGGATAATAGTTATACCTATTTATTATTATAGTGTACGCTAACTGTTGTTTCTTATAAACTCTATTGAATTGTTTATATGGATATACATAACCTCGTCTTCTTCAATAAAATTAACCGCCTCTCTATACTGGTCAACAAAATTTTCGAGCTGTGGCGATGATTTTAAAGGACGACGGAACTCAAGTGCTTGTGCTGCGTTCATCAATTCTATAGCAAGCACTTTCTCCACATTGTTAACCACTTTATAACACTTGGTTGCAGCATTTGCACCCATACTTACATGATCCTCCTGACCTTGTGAAGAGTCAATTGTATCTACAGAAGCAGGTGTACATAGCTGTTTGTTCTGACTGACCAC
>JAFZFL010000120.1 GCA_017555925.1 Bacteroidales bacterium
GTTCAAATCTTAAAGAGTTCTACACTACTCACCGCAGCATAGAGGAGTTGGAACCGGATCAGATAAGGGTTCAAATCTATTCCCAAAAGAGTAACCCTAAGGCTGCAAACAAAAAGATTCATATGTTCAGACGCTGGATGGTAAGAAATGACGGTATTGTAGATCTGGGATTGTGGAAGAGCATATCCCCTGCCCAACTTGTCATTCCATTGGATGTACATGTTCACCGCAGTGCCACAAATTTGGGAATAACACTACGTAAAAGCGCAGATATTACTACAGCTCAAGAGATTACAGATTTTCTAAAAAAAATCTTTCCTAATGATCCTTGCAAAGGTGACTTTGCGCTTTTTGCCTACGCTGCCACCAAATTAAAACACAACAAACAACAATAAAAATATCATTGAACCAAATAATTGATTGAAATATGAAATTCAAAAGAGTACTATTAAGCACAGCCCTTATGACAATATTGAGTACGGGCGCATTTGCACAGAACAATACAGAGACATATAAGAATAATATCGTAAAAAGCGATGCCAATACGGAAGAGTGCAATATAAAGTTCTTTACAAATTTTGAATCCGGTTCTTTGGACAGTGTAAGCTTAAAGGATATGGCTTATGTTTCTGCCCAAATGCAACCCGGCCATGAGATGTACAGTTTTGATGTTTACTCAAGATTTGACCCTTCAAATCCGGCAGATCCAAAGCTTCAGCCAAGCGCAAGATGGTACTTCTTTCTAATGACAGGTGTAAATAATAAGGAGATAATCCTTAATATGCACAACTCAGACACACGCCGTCCATTCTACTCATACAATGGCAAAGATTATATGAGATTCTCAACTCAAGAGTGCTCTATTCCTAACCAGATAAGAAAAAAATATGAGTCTGACTCTGTTTATATAGCATACTTTACCCCCTACCCCGAGAGCCTGCTTCTCAGCCGTATTGCAGAGTGGAGCAAAAGGAGTTGCGTAGAGGTAAGCTCCATTGGCACAAGTGAACATGGAAGGGTAATGCCACTGCTTACCATTACAAACAGAGAGAAAGAGAATAAAGATAAGAAGGTAGTATACATTCACGGCCGTATACATACAAGCGAGACACCGGGCACATGGCATCTTGACCAGATGATTGAAATAATATCCGGAGAGAGCAAATATGCAAGTGATTTGAGAGACAATATCCTCTTTTATATTCTTCCTTTTACTAATCCCGACGGAGTACAGGAGGGAATGTCGCGCTCGAATGCACACGGAATAAACCTTGAGGTAAACTACAACTCCCCTGATTCAGTAACAGCAAAAGAGGTTAAGAACATACTTGGATTCTTGAAAAAAATTAGAGCAGAAAAGCCTGTCGACCTTGTACTTAACATGCATTCACAGAGTCTTGACCAGGTAACCTACTGGGTACACAGTGCAGAATCCACCTCCGACGAGTATTACAAAAATCTGCTGCTTTTGTGCAACCTTACAATAAACGACAACCCCTACTTCCGTAAAGATGACCTCAAATTCTCAAAACACGCCTCGAGATATGTGGAGGGCTGGTTTTATGATAACACCCAAGGCCGTACATTGGCAATAACATTTGAAACTCCATACACATTCTACAACAACAAGCCAGAGGGGGAATGGGTTTCATTAGAAAACCTTAGGGCTCAAGCAATAAACAATGTTTATGCAATTGGAGACTATCTTGAAGTGCCATCTACAGAAAGAATCATTGTTCAAGAGAAAGGCGGCAAAGGATTTACAAAAGCAAAAGACAAAAAACATGTCTACTTTGGCAAATCATATCTTCGCGCAAAAAAGAATGGAGCAACAGCAAAATATAGAGTAAAAGAGCTTCCTGCCGGAAAATATGATCTCTACAAATGGAATGCAGGGGCAACTGAAAAAGTGAGTCCCGACGGAATAAACGAGTGGATAAAGCTTGGCGTTCATGAGCAGGCTGAAAATGGAAAATTCACCTACACATACTTTGCAACCGGCAAAGGTGATGTTGCAGACAACATAATGTTTGTAAAGAGAAAATAGAGAGCAAATCTTAAAATAGCATAATGATGTACAATAAATTTCTGGAGCTGTTTGGTGTTACTGAAGAGGATTTGAAAAAACTGATGGACACAGCCCTTTCAGAGGGAGGTGATTATGCCGATTTGTACTTTGAACACTCTATTGCGAATGAACTTGCCTTGCGCGACAAACAGGTTAATGCAGTTGGATCACATATAGATTACGGCGTTGGCATAAGAGTGATCAGCGGAGACCAGACTGGCTACGCCTACTCTGAGATAACCACAATGCCAAAGATGCTTGAGGCTGCCCGTACAGCTGCAAAAATAGCCAATAATAACCGACAGAAATATATAGCTCCACAGAATATAACTCTGCTTGAGGGTAATAACTTTTATCCGATAGCAAAGGGGTGGAATGAGACTTTTGTTACAGATAAAATTCCATATCTGTACAGACTCAACGAAATTGCTTTCGGATTGGATGAAAGAGTAATAAAAGTATCTGCAAGAATATCTGACTCGCTTACCAAAATACTCTTTTGCAACTCTTATGGCGAGACATATACAGATATACGTCCTATGGTCTCGGTTATATGCAGTTGTGTAATGGAGAGCAACGGCAAACTTGAAAACGGGTCGGCATCACGCAGTTTCAGAATGGGCTTTGAACTTATAGATGATACTCTTATTGATGAGATAGCACATGAAGCAATAAGAAAGACCGCTTTCCTCTTTGATGCGAA
>JAFZFL010000121.1 GCA_017555925.1 Bacteroidales bacterium
GAGTTTGAGGGATGGCACTCGGCGAAACATTATCCATACATCGGTTACGGTCACAAACTACTGCCACACGAGAATCTGACAGCCGACATTACCGAGGCACAAGCGGATTCGTTGCTCAGAGCCGACCTGTTGGAGCGATACAAGTATTTCCGACAATATGGGAAAGATGCTCTGTTGCTAACGGTGTTGGCTTACAATGTGGGACATTCACGCTTGCTGGGCTATGGCAAACGCCCGAAGAGTAACCTTGTCAAGAAAATAGAGTCTGGTGACAGAGATATCTACGAGGAGTATATCTCGTACCGTTGCTATAAAGGCAAGCCAATTCCCAGCATCGAACGCCGCAGAAAAAGAGAGTTTCAATTGCTGTATATACAATAAAAAAGGCGAACATTTGTAGTGGATTTGATGTTTTTATTCAGAAAGACCTCAAAATATAGCAAAAGAATGGGCATTTGAAAATAGCTTGCGTCCAAATACAAATAAGAAAAAGGAGAACCCTCTGCTCCAGAACCTCTTCTGGATTAGATTGTTCTCCTTTTATACCAGATACTCCCAATAGGATTCTCTTCTTTGTAGGGAAGCGGATTATGCAATAAATCCTTTCTTTACAAGCAACTCTGCAATTTGTACTGCATTCGTTGCAGCACCTTTTCTGAGGTTGTCTGCCACACACCAAAGATTCAATCCGTTTTCAAGACTTGGATCTCTTCTGATTCTTCCTACAAATACCTCGTCTCTCTCTTCTGAGTAGAGCGGCATAGGATATGGTAGCTGCTCCAATGCGGCAAGCTCCATAGCTTTTGCCCCTTTGTCTATAGTACCTTTATTGGCAAGTTTTGCAGTTCTGCATTGCTCTTTAACATTGCTGTTGCCAATTGCTGCATTCTGCTCATCGCCTGAAGGTGCAACACTGTCAAGAACAGCAACACCAGGGGTGTTTCTCAACACCTCTACAATCTCCTTGTCATCAAATGGTTTTTCAAACTCAAGGTTAATGGACTCAGCGTGTCCTCCCAAAACAGGAATCCTCACAGCTGTAGGTGAAACTCTAATGCTCTCATCGCGCATGATCTTGTGAGTCTCGTTAACCATTTTCATCTCCTCTTTGGTATATCCGTTCTCAAGGAATTTGTCAATGTGAGGCAACATGTTCAAATCAATCTGGTAAGGATATGCAGATTTGTACTCTCCGCCAATTATATTCTCCTCAATGCCTTTCCATCTCTTCCTCTCCTCAACCAACTGGTCGACAGCCTTCTGTCCTGTTCCTGTAATACATTGGTATGTAGATACAACTATTCTCTTTATCTTATATTTCTTATGCAAATCTGCTATTGCAACAAGCATCTGTATAGTAGAACAGTTAGGATTTGCAATAATCATATCATCCTTGCCAATAACATCGCCGTTAATCTCTGGAATAACAAGTCTCTTGTCGGGATCCATTCTCCAGCATGCAGAGTTGTCAACCACCCGGCAACCAACCTTTGCAAACTCTGGGGCATATATCTTTGAGGCATCACTTCCTGCAGAAAAAATTGCAAGTACAGGTCTCATTTCAATTGCCTCTTCCGGAGTTACAACTTCATACTCTTTTCCTTTGAAAGTCACCTTTTTACCCTTAGATCTTGCCGATGCTACAGGTATAAGTTCCGTTACTGGAAAATCTCTCTCTTCAAGGACTTTTAACATTTTGGAGCCTACCAGTCCTGTTGCTCCCACTACTGCTATTTTCATCTTTTCAATATGTTTTGTAATATACTCTATATATTCCCGACGGCTATTTTAAAATATCATTCAAAAGACCGCTTGCTGTCTGACGTGCACCCGCACCAGCGCCTTTGATAACCACTCCGTTAGGGTAATACTCTGTAGTAATGAGCATTGCATTGTCGCTACCCTCCAATGAGTAGAACGGATGGCTCGAATCAACCTCAATAAGACCAACCCTGTATACAGGTTTCTCGCCCTCCTTGCTCTTGTCAAGTGTTGCAGCAAAACGGAGCTTCCTTCCCTGAGCGGCTGCATTGTTGTACATAGCTTTCAGATTCTCCTCTTCTGCCTCAAGGCCGGCATAGAACTCCTGCTCATCAGCAGCAAAGTTTATGCCTTTAGGTTGAAGAAGGCTTTGCGGAACAAATCCGTTGAAATCGATGTCAGAGCCCTCAATCTGCTCACCGGCCTCACGTGCGGATATTATGAATTTTCTCAATACATCTGTGCCCGAAAGGTCAAGTCTTGGATCAGGTTCTGTATATCCAAGCTCTTTAGCCTCTTTTACAAGGGTGGCAAACGATTTTTGTGTGTTGTAGCAGCTGAACAGATAGTTCAAAGTACCGCTCACAATACCCTCAATCTTAAGAATGCGGTCGCCGCTGTTAATAATCTGTCTTATCATTGCCAATACAGGTTGGGCTGCGCATACAGTTGTCTCATAACGGTAGTTCACACCCTCTGCAAGTGCATTGTTGAATAGCTCCTTGTATGAGTCATAACTCAATGAGTTGGCAATCTTGTTGCAGGCTACAACAGAGAATTTGTTTCTGAAGAAATCAACATAAGTTCCGGCAATATCCTTGCTTGCTGTACAATCAACAAAAATTGAGTTGCTCAACTTGAGTTTGCATATCTCATTTATATAGTTGTTGCCCTCTGCTCCATCGGCAGGCTGTACTGTAAAGCCTCCCGACAGCTGCTCAATCATCTCCTCCTCTGAACCGAGAGCAATTCCTGTTCTGTTGAGGATGAATCTCTTGCTGTTGCATAGGCCGCATACAACCAAATCTTTACCCAATGTCTTCAACAGGAACTCTTTTTTCTGGCGTATGATCTCCACCAAAGCCTTTGAAACTGTTCCGTAACCTGCAATGAACAGATTTATGCGGTGTGCATTACTGCTGAAGAACTCCTCATGGATAGCCCTGATTGCATCATTAACATCCTCTGTCTGCACAACTGCAGATACATTCTTCTCAGATGAACCCTGAGCAATTGCGCGTATGTTAATACCCTCTCTGCCAAGTGCGTCAAACATCTTTCCACTTGCACCCGACTGGTTCTTCATATCATCACCAACAAGTGAAATTATTGAAAATCCCTTCTCTACACGCAACGGATCAACCTTGCCTAAAGAAATTTCATAGGCAAAGAGTTCATCTGTGGCTCTTTTTGCCTTGTCGGCATCGGCTTCGTCAATGGCTATACACATGGTGTGTACAGAAGATGCCTGGGTAATGAGAATAATGTTTACATTATTTTTGGTTAGGGTGTCAAAGAGTCTGCTCGAATAGCCCGGTATACCAACCATACCGCTGCCCTCCATAGAGAGAAGCGCTATCTTGTTCGAACTTGAGATACCCTTTATTTTGCTGTGACCCTCAGGCGGATTGCGCTCAATAAGTGTTCCTGGGTCAGATGGCTCAAAGGTGTTTTTTACATATATAGGAATGCCTTGTTTTACAACCGGCTGTATTGTTGGCGGATACACAACTTTAGCACCAAAGTGTGAGAGCTCAAGAGCCTCTTTATATGAGATGTTTCTTATTGGTAGAGCCTGTGGCACTATACGCGGGTCGGCTGTCATCATTCCGCAAACATCTGTCCAGATCTCAAGTATGCGGGCCTGTACACCAACAGCTATTATTGAGGCTGTGTAGTCAGAACCTCCGCGGCCCAAAGTGGTGGTACGTCCCTTCAAATCCATTGCAATGAATCCTGGCATAATGTAGAGTTTGTGGGAAGAACTTTCAAAGAACTCCTTGATATTCTTTCCTGTAAGATCAGAAATTACAGCATTTTTGCCTGCAACCTCCTCTGTCCTTATCAGGTCTCTGGAATCTTTCCACAAGTGGCTTATGTTCAATGATTTCAATTTTGCGCTGATAATTTTGGTAGAAAGTAGCTCTCCAAAACTTACAATATGGTCAAGACTGAAGCTGCTCAACTCCTTCAAAAGATATACACCTTTGCATATCTCCCTCAATTCATTGAACAGAGTGGCGCACTCGGCTTTGATTGCGCTTGAATCATCATTGATAATAAGCTCGTCAATAAGACCGATATGTTTTTGTTCAAGTTTGTCAATGATTTCGGTGTAAGTGTTGTCCTGGGCCAGGGCAGCCTTTCCTATGGCTATCAACTGGTCTGTGCATCCGCTTATTGCAGATGAAACAACAACTGTCTTGTCTTTAGTCAAAGCCTCTCTCACAATGGCAATGACTTTGTTGATGTTCTGGGCGTTGGCTACTGAGCTTCCGCCAAATTTCATTACTTGCATAATAGTGGTACCGTTATAAAATTTCTTTAAAAATCTCTGATATCTGTTCCCATTCCAACAGAAAACCGTCGTGTCCAAAAAGAGAGGTGATCTCTCTGTATTCGGCTCCGGTAATGTGTTGTGCCATAAATTTCTGTTCAGATGTAGGGAAAAGGTTGTCGCTGTCAATTCCAATACAAAATGTGCGGGATGTAATCTGGTTGAGAGCATTCACAACGCCCCCGCGGTTGCATCCTATATTATGGCTGTCGGTCAAATCAAGCATGCTCAAATATGAATAGGCATCAAATCTGTCAACAAGTTTCTTTCCCTGGTAGCGCTGGTATGATGCGGCTCTGTATGCCCATAAGGTATTGTCGTCGCTTTCAGATTGTGTGGAGTTGTAACCTTTGTAGCTCCTGTATGAGATAAGGGCCAATGAACGGGCTGCCGCCAATCCCTTTTTGCCTCCCTCTGCAGTAACTCTTCCATCAGTAATTGTGTACTCTTGTGCTTCAAATGTGGAGTCGGCATAGAGGGCCATCCTTTGCGATTCGTTGAATGCTGTGCCCCAAGGTGTAACTCTTGCATTGCTGGCAAGCATCACAAGGTTCTTTATAAGACTCTTGTTCATCAGACTCCACTCAATAGCCTGAAAGCCTCCTACAGAGCCTCCAACCAACATCTCTATAGATTCAATTCCAAGTTCCTGACGCAATATTTCATGACACTTTACAATATCGCGTACGGTACTCTTTGGAAAGGAGAGCATATATGGTTTGCCGGTATTGGGGTCTATAGAGAGAGGTGATGTTGTTCCATAGCATGATCCCAGTATATTGGCACAGACAATTGTGTATTTGCGCGGATCCAAAAACTTGCCCTCGCCCACAAGGGTGTCCCACCACTCACAAGGATTGGAGTTGGCCGTAAGGGCGTGGGTTATCCATACAACTCTCTTGCTGCTCTCCTCCTTGCCATACTCCCTTGATATGTGGTAACATATCTCCAGTGATGGCAGTGTGGCACCGCTCTCAAGCGTAAATTCCCTGTTATATTTGAATATGCGTTTCTCCATAGTGAATTCTGTTACAAAACCTCCATTGCCTGCTCAAAATCACCTATTATATCATTTATATTTTCAATTCCAATGCAAAGACGCAAAGTGCCCGGCTTTATTCCAACATTCAGAAGCTCCTCATCTGTAAGCTGGGCATGTGTTGTAGTTGCAGGATGGGCCACAAGTGATTTGTTGTCTCCCAAATTTGCAAGAAGGGTAAATATCTTCAATTGGTCTACAAATGCTGCAGTATCCTGTCGGGAAGCCTTAAGGTCAACTGTAATAATTCCACCAAAGCCGTTCCTCAAATATTTTTTTGCATTTGCGTGGGTAGGATGACTCTCAAGACCCGGATAATTAACCTTCTCAACTTTAGGATGTTTTTGGAGCCATTGTGCCAATGCAAGAGCATTGTCGCAAACGCGTTGTGCGCGAAGAGAGAGGGTCTCCACTCCGGTAAGAAGCAGAAATGCATTGAATGGGCTAAGGCAACATCCGTAGTCACGCAGCATCTCTGAACGTGCTCTTACTGCAAAGGCTTTTGAACCAAAAAACTCACTGAAACCAAGGCCTTTGTATGCTGCAGCAGGCTGTGTGAACTGAGGAAAACGGCCACATGACCAGTCAAATTTTCCTGCATCAGCTATAATTCCTGCTATTGAATTGCCATGTCCTCCAATCCATTTGGTTGCAGAGTGTGTGACAATGTCTGCACCCCAATCTGCAGGGGCACAAAGATAACCGCCGCATCCTACTGTATTGTCAACTATCAACGGAAGATTGTGTTTTTTGCATACGGCACTCAACAGATCAAAGTCGGGAACGCTCAAATCAGAATTTGCAATTGTCTCCACATATACACCTTTTGTGCGTTCATCAATTAGCGCCTCAATCTCTTCCGCATTGTTGCATTTGCAGAATCTTGTTGTAATGCCCAATCGTGGAAGTGTCACTTTGAACTGGTTATATGTACCGCCATAAAGGGAGAGGGAACTTATAATATTGTCTCCTGCCTCACACAAGTTGACAATTGTCAGGAATTGGGCGCTCATGCCCGAAGATACTGCAACAGCATCCTGACAATTCTCAAGAGCTGCAATTCTCTTTTCAAAAGTCTCTACTGTCGGGTTGTTTATTCTTGAGTAAATATTCCCCGGCTCTTCAAGTGCAAATAATTTTCTGCCGTGCTCAACGCTCTTGAATGCGTAGGCCGCTGTCTGGTATATTGGAGTGGCGCATGCCCCTGTTGTGGGATCGGGAGTATGACCGGCATGAACCTGCAGTGTCTCAAATCTATATTGTGCCATAATCTCTATCTGATTATTAAACTCTTCCCGACAGATGGCTGATGGTTTTGCCTCTGTCTGAAACATTCTGTTGCAATTATAAAATTAAATGAGTTCTATACGTAGAAAGGAGTGTCCGTTATCCCTGCGAAGAGCCTCCTGGAGAAAAACAAGTGCATCTTAGCGATGCATTCGCATAGATGAAGACTGCATTGAACGCATTATACCCATTGTCTGGTATAAACAAATAGTACCGATATGAATTACTATGTTCATTTTAACTTACAATTTGAAAGCAATAATGCGTGTTTCTATAAACCATTTAAAGCTTGTGCTGCATATGATGCTTTGCATAAGCGTTTTGCAGCAACAAAATTAGGTAATAATTTTTAATTAACAAAATAAAATGAGGATGACTTGATAGCCATCCCCATTGCATTTGTAATGCAGTATGTAATCTGTTATTCCATTTTCTTCAACTCTGCTGCAATCTGTCTTACAGACGAAGCTTTGTCGGTATAAATACATGGTCCTGTAACGCAACCTGTTTCACAAGCCATCACCTCAATGAAAGGTGCAGGGGATTTGCCGGTTTTTGCGTATAGTTTCAACAGACCTATATTCTTCTTGTCGAGGTTGGCAACCTGAAGGGCCTGAAGGTTTGCCTGGGCAAGATATGCTTTAACAGCTGTAGTAACACCACCTGCCTGTGCAAAACCATGAGCCTCTTTTACAGATTTGAATGACATAGCATACGGCTCTGTTGTATTTATGTCAATATCCATACCGTCAAGAACAGAACCCATCTCCTCAAAAGTCATGGTATAATCTACAAACTCAGGATACTTTCTTGCCTCTTTTCTCTTTGCAATACATGGTCCGATGAAAACAGTAAGTGCTTCAGGATCCTGTTTTTTTACAATCTCTCCTGTATAGTACATTGGAGATTTGGTTGTAGAGATATATTTCTTAATTTCAGGAATATGCTTTTCAGATAGTTCAATATAAGACGGACAGCAGCTTGTTGTCATGAAAGGCTCTCCCTCTTCCATTCTCTCAATGAACTCCTCAGACTCGATGCGTGTAGTCTCCATTGCTCCCTGGGCCACCTCAATCACATCTGAAAAACCTACCTGTTTCAATGCTCCGTATATATTCTCTATAGAGGTGTTGAATTGTGCAAGGATTGCAGGAGCTACCATTGCAACCACCTTCTTGCCCTCTTTTATCTTCTGAAGAATATCAAAAACTTGCGAAATTTCAAAGATTGCTCCAAACGGACAAGCATTCAAGCATTTTCCACAATAAATACATTTGCTCTCATCAATATGCTCAATTCCATACTCATCTTTGCTGATAGCCTTTACAGGACAAGCATCCTCACAAGGAACAGGAATGTACAGGATTGCATGGTATGGACAACTCTTGTAACATTTGCCGCAACTTATACAGACATCATGGTCAATCTCGGCCTGGCCGCGTTTGTTGAAGTGGATAGCATCTTTTGGACAGTTCATGTAACAGCTTCTGGCAACACAACCCTTACAAAGGTTACTTACCTCATAGTTTACCTGAACGCACGAAGAACAAGCCTCATCAATAACGCAAAGGATATTCTCTTTCAGATTTTTTTTGCGTTCAACAGCCTGTTGGGCATAGTATGAAAGAGGTGCAAGTTCATCTTTTTCATCTGTCATGTCGAAACCAAGCAATGGTAGCGATTTGTACTTCCATACTGCACGCTCCTTATGGACGCAGCAGCGTCCCATAACTCTTGATTTCTTTGGACTCAACTCTATCGGTAGGCGGTCTATGCTGTCTATAAGAGAATCTTCTCTCCAAAGTTTTACCAAATTCGCCAACAATTTGTGGCGTACAATCATAACATTATTAGTAAATGCCATAGTATAAGTTTATATATTAAAAAACGGCTGCAAAGATACAAAAAAAACTAACTGTTCCTATACTCTATAGGAGTCATTTTCACATATTCCAGGAAATAACGGTTAAAAGCGGTTGGTGTAAAGCCTAAAGATTTGGCAATCTTGTTTATACGGGCGTCGCTGCTCTTGAGTTGGGCTTTGGCGTCCATGATTATAAGTTGCCTGATAATATCCTGGGCTGTCTTGCCTGTGGCTTTTTTGATGGTGGCGCAAAAATGGGAGAGCGTAAGGCCAATCTCATTGGCATAAAAAGTGGCTTTATGTTCTTGCGGATAGTTTTCAAAAGCAAGCCGTATAAACTCCCTGAGCACTTCGAGTTCCCTTGGTCCCTTCTCTGTAATTTGAATGTCGGAATGTTTGTATACGGTTGAAAGCGAATTGTAGAACATCTCAACAACACTTATTACAATATTGTTGTTGAGCAGTTTTATTGGCGCTTCTTCGGCTTTCATTATTAACGATATGGAGTCTTTGTAGAACTCCGCGATCTCTTTTGGAAGATGCAGTACGGGACTGTTTATCACCTCTGCAAGGTTGCTGGTAATGTTTCTCCAGAAGTTTATTGTATTTATGAAACTTGAACTGAAACCTATAAAAGCAATTCGGGTATTCTCATAAATCTCATGTATCTGTATGAAACTGCCTGGAATTATTGTAATGAAGTCATTCTCCTTTACAGTATACTCGCTCAAATTGAGGGTAACCTTTGCTCCGCCGCTCAGACATATTGCAAAAATGCCGGCCTTGATTTTACATGGGAACATCTTGTAAATTTCAAGGATAGAGCCATTTATGTTGTCATCCATGATATAGTCTATAGGTATATCATATTTTGGGAAAGGCGCTTTGTAGATGGAGTTGAAAAGTGACATGGTGTTATTGTTGTTTTTTGCAAAAATAGGCTATTTGCTCAAAAAAATCTACTAAAAACGATAAATTTGTATATAAAATTATTGGGAGGCCGATTGTTTTAGAAGATAAGCCTCCGTATTTTTGCAGCAATTTATAATTAATTAGGAAAAGTATGAAAATGTTTAAGGGCGTACTATTGCAAATTTTTGCCATCTTGCTTCTTTGTTCATGTGGAAAAGAGGGGTATGATTTTGGTAATGAGGGCAATGCACAAACGCCAGCTGCAGATCAGGGTGAGGTTGAATTTTCACTCTCTACAGATTATACCATTCGCACAAGGGCAACAGGCGAGGATCTCAATCTTAATCCCGACAATTTCTCTTTTGCAATTCTCAATGCTTCAAATTATGTAGTGGAGCAGTGGACACAATTCTCCCAGGTAAAGGGTCAGAGTATAAAATTGAACAGCGGCTCGTATGTGGCCATGGCTTGGTATGGTGACTCTACAGCCACAGGATTTGATGCCATATACTTTGTGGGAAAGAGCAATTTTGAAGTGGAAAAATTGCAAACGACAAAAAATGTCTCCATAACCTGCAAGCAAGGAAATGCCAAGGTTGCAGTTAATTGGGGTGACAACATAAAGAAGTACAGCAATTTCCAGGCATGGGTAAAGAGAGAGGGTGGTGTGGACAGCCTCAATTTTACAAAAGATGAGACAAGGGCAGGATATGTGCCTGCCGGCAATATCAGATTGTCGGTTTCAACTACAGATGCTTCGGGAGTTGAGAGAATTTATGAGCATGAAACTCCTATTTCTGTAGCGGCTCAGGATTATCTGACACTTCATATCGACAGCAAAAGCGGTGGCGGAAATGGTGGTGGTACACCTGATACTCCTGGCGGATCTGATGAGGGATATATTGTCATTACCTATAATATAGATACTACAACTTCGGATAAGCCGCAACAAATTACCATTCCTGCATTTTTGGTTTCAAAACCTGCACCATCTCTGTCGGGAATTGGATTTGATGATAATAATTGCGCCGAGTTCTGGGAGGGCGACATTTCAGATCCAATTAAGGTTATGATCAATGCCCAGGCCTTCATCTCTTCATGTAAGGTGGCAATAAAGAGTCCGTCTGCAAATGTTACACTTCCAGATACAATTGATATTGTGAGTGATGCAACCAATGCCGCAAAATTGAAGGATGTGTTGGGTATTGTTTGGGATGATGAGTTCCAGAACAAGAGATATGCAACAATTGACCTTACAAACTTTGCAAGGAGTATAAGGGTTGTAGATAATGGAACTTCTTCTGAGAGTACAACAATTTCTGTGTTGGTAACAGATATGAGAGGCAAGAAGAGTGAGGAGGTTACATATACATTGACTGCCAAACGTCCTGTAATGTCATTGAATGCGGTTCCTGCTTATGATATGTGGGCAAGAAAGGCTTATATAGAGCTGGTTACAGATGTTGAGGACAAGAGCCTGTTCAAATTTGAGTATCTTGTAAACAATTTGCCTTATGATGTGAAATATTCATTGGTAAGCACTTCGGGCAATGTGAGCAGATATGAAATTTCGGGTCTTGCACCAGGAACATCATATATCTTCAGGGCTAACTACAATAACGGATTGTACTATACAAATACTGTTGCAGTTACAACAGAGGCTGCCCAACAGCTTGTGAACGGTGATATGGAGACATGGAGCAATGATTCGTGGAATACTTATGGCATGCAAAAGATATACTGCTACTATCCTGGAGCGTCGGCTTCAGACAAGGGCTGGAGTACAAGAAATACTCTTACAATGGATGGTGTAAGCGACGGAACTTCAACAGGAACATCAAATCAGGTTGTAGCTTACCGCTGGAACTCATGTACAATTCCTACAGGTGATGCAGTAAGCGGCAATGCTGCAGAGATAAGGACTATGGCACTCTCTACAAGGAGTGTTGCAGGAACAGAGGTTGGAAGCGGATTGTTCTGGAGTACAAAAGCTGTGGAGGCATTTATGCAGAATTACGGAAAAGTGTATGCCGGGTATCTTTACACAGGAGCAAAAGATGTGACAACCCAGAATTCTGTACCTGATTCAAAGGGTATTGCCCATCAGTCAAGACCTTTGTCACTTACATTCAGCTATAAGTATGCTCCTTTCAATGGTGACAAATGTAAAATCTATGCGAAGGTATATGATTCAAATGGCTCCATTATAGCACAGACTGAGGAGTTTGTCTCAGGAGAGAGGAAGGATGCATATACCAAAGTTACATTTGATTTTGTTTATTCGTCATATCAGTCAAAAGCAGCTTCTATAATGGTCTTCTTCCAGTCGGGAGTGAATGAGGGTGCCAATATGTCATATGTGCAATTTGTAGATGGAAGTTATGATGGCAACCCATGGTCGTTGGATACATTCGTGGGCAGTGTGCTTAAGATAGATAATGTGGAGTTGGACTATTAGTATACATGTATAAGTAACAGGTTAGAAAAAGAGAATACGATATATGAAAAGATTTTTGATTATTACAGCAGCTTTAGTGGCAACACTTTTCTGCAGTTGCCAAAAAGTTACATTGGGCGGAGGTGATGATATTGATCCTGTTTTGCCTGAAGGAAGTGGCGGTGTAAGCTTGAGCCTTGTTCAGGAGGGTGAGTTTACAAAGGCACAGGATGTTGTTGATGTTAAGGATTTTTATGTGAAGATTTACAACGGTGAGGAGTTGTATAAGAGTTATGCAAAATACTCTCAGGTGCCAAGTACCATTGAGATAGCGCCCGGAACATACAGAATAGAGGCAGGCACACAGGGTCAGGAAAAGGCTGCATTCAGCCAGCCAATCTTTTATGGAGAGACTACAGTCTCGGTTACTCCAGGAACAATTGAACCTGTAAGTCTTGTATGTGTGCTTACAAATGTAAAAGTTACAATAAAGTATACAGATGAGTTCAGAACAGCTGTAAATGACAACTTTGAGGTTGCTGTTTCTAATGGAATAGATGCGAATCTTGTCTTCTTGAAATCTCATATAGATAACAATATCAGCGGTTATTTTACAGTCGCCCCTTCATTGACAATTACTCTTCAGGCTTATAGAAGGGATAATGGCGATGAGATTACCCATTCAATTATAGTTGATGATGTAAAGGCAAGGGACCATATTGTTGTGACATATGATGTTGAAGAGCTTGAGAATACTGGAAATGTACAACTTGGAGAGGGTTCAATAACCGTTGATTACGAGATTAATC
>JAFZFL010000122.1 GCA_017555925.1 Bacteroidales bacterium
ATAATACAAAAAGAGGTATCCGTTTTCACGGATACCTCTTAACTGTTTAAGCCTGGCCTACATATTTGGTGTTCCAAATGGGATTGCCCACGGCAAACCAGTAGTCATTGGTCACATCCCATACCTCTGCACGGTAGTAGCGGCAATCCTCTGCATCAATAGCAAAGTACACCGGATCGGTACCGTTCAGGTCTACACTGCCCACAAGGCCCTTTTCATTGTAGATATCCAAACGGTATTTGCTGTCTTTCTTTGTAGCCTGGGGATGCCAATCGGCTACGGAGATCACCAGGCGCTTGCCGGCGAAGTCGGTTTGGCCACCGGTGCAAACATCACCCATCGCCATACGAATGCCCACAGGGCCGGCAGTAAAGTCGCCCTTGCGCATCAGCTGCAGGTAAGCATCACCATGCTTTTCGGCAGAGTAAAGCGCAGACAGAATATCCGGGTTAGAGTCTCTGTGGTCGTCAGAACCGCAGGTTGCAAATACGATCTTGCCTGCATCCAGCATTGCCACCCAAGTCTTTTTAGCCTTGATCATAGCTTCATGGGCAGGGGTGTAGTCGTGGTTTGTAGCGGTATAGATCTCAAAGCCGGAATAATCTGCAAACCAATAATCCAGAGGATCCTGGGCCTTAATATAGCTGTTGAACAAGGGATGGACTTGTACATAGAATCCACCCAGCACTTCACAGCCATATCTTCTGGAACAGAATCATCTGTAGAGACAAGAGCATATTCCTGCAACTTGCCGTCTGAGAAAACAGCCTTGCCAACGTATTTGCCATTTGAGCCGGCGGCCCCTATTGGAGTTCCTCCAATCTTAAGGGGACTGTTGAGTGATATATGGTCGTGGGCACTTATTATAAAATCTAATCCTCCAACCTTTTTTGCCAGCCTTTTATCATCGCCATTTAATGTTCCTCCGTGGGAAATTGCAATAATATAATCTGCCTGCCCCTTCAAATCTGCAACAATCTTCCTGGCAACCTCCACAGGATCTGCAAACTGCACATCCTCTACGGCACTTCCAATCACGTTGTAGGAATTTTCTCCCATAAGGCCCAAAAGGGCAATTTTTAAGCCATTACGCTCAATTATTGTATATTTTTCTGACGGAATCCCTTTACACTGCACATTGGCAGCAAGCAACTGCGGAAAGGTAGCCAAAGAATCTCTCAAATGGGCAGATCTGAACATCTGTATAAGGGCATCTGTTCCAAAGTCAAAGCAATGGTTTCCTAAAGCAAATGCATCGTATCCCAAACGGGCCATTCCCCTGTACTCTATTGCCTGATTGGCAAATTGTGTATGGAAAACAGATCCCATTGCAATATCTCCTCCGTCCAAAAGGAGAAATGCTGCATCTTCTTTGGCTGCCTGCATCCTCTCCTGCTCCACAATTGTGGCAATTCGGGGAAATCCTCCAACGTTATGGCTGTCGGGAAGAAGCTGTGAGTGGAGGTCTGTGGTGAACAAAACAACAAGTTTCCTGTCCTGCCCGCTGGCAAAACAGGAAACACTGCTTAAAAAGCAAAATAATATTATAAATAATCTTATAGCCATTTTGCCATCTGATCTCTCAGTTCCTTTGCTTTCTCTCCTGCCACTTTTGCAAAATTCTCGCTCTTGTCTGCAAAAATTATCCCTCTTGAGGAGTTAACAAGCAAACCGCAATGAGAGTTCAAACCATATTTGGCCACATCATCTACAGTACCGCCCTGCGCTCCAACTCCAGGAACCAAGAAAAAGTGTTCTGGGCAATACTGACGGATTTCAGCCAATTTTTCTGGTCTTGTTGCACCAACTACAAACATTGTATCCTCTTTGCTTCCCCAGGTCATAGTGGTTCTGATAACTTTCTCATACAAAGGCATATCACTCACAGAAAGCATCTCAAAATCATTTGCACTGGCATTTGAAGTAAGGGCAAGCACAACAGACCATTTTCCTTTGTAATCCAAAAACGGCTGTACAGAATCTTTACCCATATATGGTGCAAGGGTAACTGCGTGGCAATCCATACTCTCAAAGAAACATTTTGCATAACGTTTTGCTGTATTGCCTATATCTCCACGTTTTGCATCTGCAATAATGAGAATCTGGGGATATTTTTCTGCAATATATTTTACAGTCATCTCAAGTTGTTTCCATCCGTCGAGACCCTCTGCCTCATAAAATGCTGTATTAGGCTTGTATGCTACTGTATAAGGTGCTGTTGCATCAATAATGGCCTTGTTGAACTCAAAAATTGGATTCTCCACATCTTTAAGGCACTCTGGGAATAATGTAGGATCAGAATCCAATCCTACACACAAGAAAGACTTCTTGGCCTTTATCTGCTCGTATAACTCGTTATATGTCATAATTTTAATAGTATTTGTAGAACAATGCTATTGACTCCATTCCTTTATAGAACTGGCTCAAAAGGTAACTTTCATTTGGAGAGTGTATTGTATCTCTCTCAAGACCGAATCCCATAAGAAGAGGATTTACATTAAGGATATTCTGCAAATCTGCAAGAATTGGAATACTTCCACCTCCACGGCTTGGTACAGGCTCTATTCCATAAACCTCCTCAACAGCTTTTGCTGCTGCCTTATATGCAGGTGAAGAGATAGGGATAAGGAAACC
>JAFZFL010000123.1 GCA_017555925.1 Bacteroidales bacterium
CCTGGCAGTGATGTCTTTGAGCTGATGGAACGTCAGAATGAGGTTGAGGATGAGCCTGAGATGAAAGATGAGATTGAGGTGAAAGATGAGCCTGAGGTGGAGGATGATGTTGATGATGAGACAGTGATTGATGATGATGATGAGATTGAGATAGAGTTAGAAGAAGAGTTAGAAGAAGAGGGAACAATAATTTTGAATGAGGCAGCAAGACCGGACTGGTATGATTGGGAGGTTGATTATCCGGCCTCGTATGTGGATGATGTTTACAGGGCAATAAGCTTCAATGACCGTTATGAGTTCATAAAGGAGCTGTTCAATATTAGTGGAGACCTGAGTGAGGCGGAGGTGCTTTTTAAAGATACCCTTGATGATATAAATGAAATGGAGAATTTCAAGCAGGTTGTAGGGTATATAAGGCATCGTTTCCCGCAGTGGGATGAACAGAGCGATGAGGTTTATCGCTTTTATATGGCAATACGCAGAAAATTCAATAGAGAATAATAAAAGCAGGGGGGGAAAATATGGCAAAACTTTATTTGGTTCCAACACCAATAGGAAATCTTGAAGACATTACTTTAAGAGCGTTGAGGATATTGAAAGAGGTTGATCTTATCTTGGCTGAGGATACCAGAACCAGTTCTGTACTCATGAAAAAGTATGATATACACACAAGAATGGAGAGTCATCATAAGTTTAATGAGCATAAGACTTCGGCCTCTGTGTGTGAGAAGATTCTTGGAGGTATGAATGTGGCTCTGATCTCCGATGCGGGTACTCCCGGCATTTCTGATCCCGGCTTTTTGCTGGTAAGGACTTGCGTGGAGGCAGGTGTTGAGGTTGAGACACTGCCGGGGGCAACAGCATTTGTGCCGGCCCTTGTAAATTCCGGCTTCCCATGCGACCGTTTCTGCTTTGAGGGCTTTTTGCCTGTAAAGAAGGGGCGTCAGACCAAATTTAAGGAGATGGCTCTTGAAAAGAGGACATCAATAGTATATGAGTCGCCATACCGTCTTGTGAAGACATTGGGGCAAATGGTGGAATTTATGGGTCCCGACAGATATGTGGCAGTCTGTAGGGAGATTTCCAAAATGCACGAGGAGTGCAGACGTGGAACTGCAAAGGAGCTTTTTGAGTGGTATTCTAAAAATGAACCTAAAGGTGAGATTGTAATGATTATTGCGGGGGCAGGTTATGAGAGGGGAGAAGAGTTACAGGAAACCGAGTAGGTTGGAAGAATATGGCGAAAAGAGGCTCTCAAAGAGCAGGAGTCTTGGTGTATTTATACTTGTTCTGGCTCTATTTATATTTCAGGCTGTTGTATTTGTAGTAAACAAGGTCTCACCTGAAGAGGTGGCGCAAGAGCCGGATGTTCCGGAACTGTTTGAGTTTGACCCCAATACAATAACTTTGGATTCGCTATGTATGCTTGGCCTTTCACCTCGTCAGGCCATGACAATCGTCAATTACAGAGAAAAGGGGGGAGATTTCAAATATCCGGAAGATTTTGCCCGTATGTATGTGGTCTCAGATGAGTTTTATACCAAAGTTTTACCCT
The DNA here is from genome assembly GCA_017555925.1 of Bacteroidales bacterium. The sequence continues at coordinate 1,556 of JAFZFL010000123.1, forward strand.
ATATACATATCTCTCCCGCAGCTGTAGTTGAGGAAAAGGGCAAATCTGTGCAGAAGAGGAGCAAATCTGTACCTGAGAAGAGGGTGCCAATTGCTGTCGGGAAGAGGATTGGGACAATTGCAAAGAAGAGTGAGGAATGCAGGCATGTAGTTGAACTTAATGGGGCCGACAGTGTTGAGTTGGTAAAACTCTATGGAATAGGGCCATATTATGCAAAGAAAATAATCGGGTACAGGAGACGGTTGGGAGGCTATCACTCTGCAGGGCAGCTTATGGAGATAAAAGGTATTGATAGTGCGAGATTTGAGGGGTTTGCAAAATATGTCGTGGCGGATTCTCTGAAAATAAGGCAATTCAGTCTTGATACAGCCGGAAAGGAGTTTCTTGCTGCCCATCCGTACATTGGCGCCTATGCTGCCAGGGGGATAATTCTGTTAAGGGAGAAGTTGGGCAGGGAGAAGTGTACTCTTGAAAATCTGGTGAGGGAGCATGTGTTGACTCTGGAGAAGGCTGAGAAGTTGAGGCCATACATAAATTTGCAAAAAAGAGAAATAATGCCATAATAAATCTTAAATTTGCCAATATATTAAAATCATATATCATGGGAATTATCACTTGCTCCAACGTAACCAAGAAATTTGGAGATTTCACGGCTCTCAACTCTGTGAGCCTCAATATTCCGCAAGGGGAGATATTTGGACTTTTAGGTCCGAATGGTGCTGGAAAAACAACACTTATAAGAATAATGAATCAGATCACCATGCCTGATTCGGGCGAGGTGATTTTTGACGGGCATCCGATAAGGGAGTCCGATATAGAGAGTATAGGTTATCTGCCGGAAGAGCGTGGACTTTACAAGAAGATGAAAGTGGGAGATCAGGCCATGTATCTGGCCCGTCTGAAAGGAATGAGCAGTGCCGAGGCTTCAAAGGCTCTGAAGGAGTGGTTTATAAAGTTTGGTATCCAGGCATGGTGGAACAAGAAGGTAGAGGAGCTTTCAAAGGGTATGGCCCAAAAGGTACAGTTCATTACAACAGTACTCCACAGACCCAAACTGCTTATACTTGATGAGCCGTTTTCCGGTTTTGATCCGGTGAATGTGAATCTTATACGTAATGAGATTCTCAATATGAAGGCGGCAGGTACAACTATCATCCTCTCCACTCACAATATGGAGAGCGTTGAGGAGTTGTGTGATAATATAGCCCTTATAAACAAGGCTAATCTGATTGTTTCGGGAAATACCGATGCTATCCGTCGGGAGTATGGAAATAATCAGGTCGAACTGGTATACAGGTCTGCAGAGAGGTTGTCGGGAATATTGGAGAGTGCTGCTGATATGCCTTTTGGTATTGTCTCAGATGAAGCGGGCAAAGGAGGATGGCGTGCGGTGCTTGAGGTTCCTCGAGATGTGAAGAGTGCGCAGGTTCTGGGTTCTGTAATAGATTCGGTAGATGTGGTCTCTTATCAGGAACTTGTTCCGCGCATGAAGGATATTTTTATAAAATTGGTAAGTAACAATTAGTTGGCAAAACAGCAGGCAATTAACAGAATTAATTATGGGAAAGAGTAAAATAGGAATTATTATAGCACGTGAATATACCATAAGGGTAAAGAAAAAATCATTCATATTCACAACATTGCTTACACCGCTGCTTTTTGCAGCCCTTATGATTGTGCCGTCATTAATTGCAATGTATTCGAGTTCAGAGGAAGGGATGGTAATAAAAGTTGTGGATGAGTCGGGTATTGTAATGCCATATCTTGAGAGCGGTGAGGAGATTATTTATGAGAGGGCAGATGACGGTGAGAATATCAATTCTTTAAAGGAGAATTTTAAGGAGTTGGGTGTCTTTGCAGTCGTGGGCATCTCTCCACTTGATTCAAACAAGAATGTTACAGTTACTGCCTATTCTGGTAAGCAGATAAATGTGGACATACAATCATCAATAAGGAAATCAGTAAGGAAGGCCGTTGAGGATAACAAACTCAAGGCTTATGATATTCCCAATCTTGATAAGGTTCTTGAGGATATAAAGAGCGATGTGAAGTTGAACACTTATACATTGGATGAGTCTACAGGAGAAGAAAAGGCCTCTATGGTTGAGATCTATATGGGAATAGGCTACATTGCCAGTTTTATGATATATATGTTCATCTTTATGTTTGGCCAGATGGTAATGCGCAGTATCATTGAGGAGAAGACAACCCGTATTGTTGAGGTAATTGTCTCATCGGTCAAGCCATTCCAGCTTATGATGGGCAAAATTCTTGGAGTGGCGGCAGTGGGCCTTACCCAGTTTCTTATTTGGATTGTACTTACTGTGGCTATAGTAACAGGTGTTACAGCAGCAATGGGAGCAGATGCTGTAGCTGAAAATGTTACCTCGCAACCGGCACAGATGGCGCAGATGGCAGGCCTTGACCAGGAAGAGATTTCACAAGTCATGCAGCAGAGTGGAGTGGCAACCGATATGGCAGCTGTAACAGAGACCATACAGTCGGCCCAAAAGGAGGATGATTTCTTTGCAGAGGCTATGCAGGCACTTAAGAGTGTGAACTACATACAGATAATAGTCTGTTTCCTTATCTATTTCCTTTTGGGTTATCTGTTGTATTCTGGAATGTTTGCAGCTGTGGGCTCTGCAGTGGATAATGAGGCAGATACGCAGCAGTTGCTGTTGCCTATAACCATGCCTCTGATAATAGGCCTTTTCATTATGCTGCATACTTTCCAGTATCCCGACAGTTCATTGTCTTTCTGGGCATCCATAATTCCTTTCACATCACCAATGGTAATGATGGCAAGGATTGCATACGGAGTTCCAACATGGGAATTGGCACTTTCAATAGGATTGTTGATGGTGACATTCCTTTTCTTTACCTATCTGTCGGGAAAAATTTATAGAATAGGTATTCTAATGTATGGCAAGAAGGCAGGCTGGAAAGATTTGTACAAGTGGATAAGATATAAGAATTAGTAACCGGCCATCTGCATCTCTATTTGATTATGGGAAAAAATCGCATATATAAATTGACAAATGGTGTTGGAGGTTTTTTGTTCTGCATTTGCCTCTTTGTCCTTTGGATGGCTGTGCCTCAAGGTGTTCATGCCCAAAATTACAAAAAGGCGGAGTGGAGCAGGGTAAAGATGGATTCAACCTGGAATTGTACCACAGGAAAAGCTACGGAGGTTATTGACAAATACAGACCCTCTGTTGATTCGCTTCTTTTGCCTATTGGTACAACCGTTGAGGAGCTTACAGCATATCCTCCTGAGGACAAACTCTCAAATTTTGCAGGAGATGTCATGCTCGCTTTTGGAAATGAATGGCTTGGCAGCAATGTGGGGCCACAGGTTAAAGCAGACATGTCAATTACCAATTTTGGAGGAATAAGGGCCTCAATGCCTTGTGGAAAGGTAACCTCTTTTGATATAATATCCATTTTTCCATTTGACAACAAAATTGTGATTCTTGATCTTGAAGGCAAGTATGTGCGTATGCTTATGGAGAACTTTGCAAAACGCGCACGTGTGGAGGCTATGGGGGGTGTGCGTCTTAAGATAGAGCATAATAAGTTGGTTGAGTGTACAGTTGCCGGTGAGCCTATAGATGATTCCCGGATATACAAAGTTGTTACAATTGATTTTCTTCTTGGAGGTGGCGACAGCGTATATGCCCTCAAATATGCCTCAAATGTTGAGGATACCGGTCTCTTTATGAGAGATGTGGTTATAAATTATATAAAGGCTCTTTCAGATGAGGGGAAGAAGATTGAAGCCAGTAAGGATGGCAGGGCTGTAGTTATAAAGGAGAAGTGATAATAGGCAAATTCACAATTAAGGTTTATCAGATATGGAGAGTGAAAATATTAAAAAATATATGTTTTGTGTGGTATATGCACTAATCTGCCTTCTTGCTTTGCCTTTCTCTGCAACAGCCCAGGATCTTGTGATATTGCATACCAATGACACACATAGTCAGATAACACCTCAAGTTACAGGAGAGGGTAAAGGTCTTGGTGGATATGAGAGGCGTGAAGCATATATAAATCAGGTGAGAAAGGAGCATAAGGCAAAGAATGTACTTCTGCTTGATGCCGGTGATTTCAGCCAGGGCAGTCCATACTTTTCGCTCTTTAAGGGGGATGTTGAGATTGAACTTATGAATGCTCTCGGTTATGATGCCGTATGCTTGGGTAATCATGAATTTGACAATGGACAAAAGGAGTTGGCCCGCAGGATTGGAAATGCAAACTTTGAATTTCTAAGTGCCAACTATGATTTTACGGGCAGCCCTTTGGATGGCCTTGTAAAACCTTATACTATAGTAAAGAGAGCTGGAAAGAAGATTGGAATAATTGGTCTGACTGTAAATATAAAGGGAGTTGTTTCAAGCAAACATTTGGATGGGGCCAGGTATCAGCATCCTGTGAAGATAATGAACAGACTGGCACTGGAACTCAAGAATATACACAAGTGTGATCTGATTATTGTTCTATCACATTGCGGATTTTATGCAGGTCGTGAAAACAATCCCGGTGATGAGTATCTTGCTGCCCAATCAGAGAATGTAGATATAATAATTGGAGGCCACTCACATACCCGACTCCAGGATAAGGTTATTATGAAGAACAAACTTGGCAGGGATGTCATGGTTGTCCAGGATGGTGAGAAGGGTGAATATGTTGGCAGAATCGATTTGTGGTTCTGAAAAAGTGCGGATAAAAAAAAGGTTGCCGCATTCTGATGTGACCCCCAAAAGTTGGACGGTTTAACATTATTAAGAGGCGCTCTTAGATTGGACTAAAGCTCGGTATTGTACCGGGCTTTTTCCATTTAGCCTCAGTTTGATTCGATCATTATTGTAGTAGCGTATATACTTAAC
>JAFZFL010000012.1 GCA_017555925.1 Bacteroidales bacterium
AAACAAGTTTGTTGAATGGGTATATAATAATGTTGAGTATCCGCAAGAGTGTATTGCCGATGATTCTGCAGGAGGAGTGGTAGTTGCAAGGTTTGTTATAGATGAGGAGGGTAAAGTGGTAAAACCTGTAGTCTCCGGAGGCTCTTCACATAATGAGTGCTTCAAAAGGGAGGTACTTAAGACTATATTGCAATCTCCCAAATGGACACCGGGAGAGATTGACGGAAAACCTGTAAAGGTCTCATATGCAGTACCTGTCATGTTCCATTCCATTACTGCAAAGTTTCTGGAGGACGCCAATAAGGCTGGGGTGTCTGCGTTTAATGGGCAATTGACTCCTGCAAAATTTACAATAGGTACATCATCTCCGGTATATACCGAAAATTTCTACAACAATTTTAAATTTTGGGTCTTTCAAAATTTGACTTATCCCGAAATTGCAAAAAAGGAGGGACTTCAAGGAACGGTCTATGTCTCGTTTGTGGTGGATAAAAATGGCAAGGTGACAAATGTAAAAGTAATCAGAGGATGCCACGAATCGCTGGATAAGGAGGCTGTACGGGTAATCAGTTCATCTCCAGACTGGGTTCCGGCAAAAATTGGCAATATAAATGTACCTGTAACATATACATTCTCTGTAATATTCCAATTGCGTTGATGTCTCCGGAGCTTTTATATCCATCACTGGTATCAGAATTTCATAATTTTTTTGTAATTTTATTTGCGAATTAAAATTTTATTCTTAATTTTGTATCAACAAATAAAAATTCTAATTTAGAAAAGACAGGAGAGAGCCTGTCGGGAAAATTAAGATTAACATTAAATAATAAACAATTAAAATTATAAGGTTATGAAAAAGAAATTTATCTGTACAGTTTGCGGTTATGTTCACGAAGGTAATGAGGCTCCTGAGAAGTGCCCGCTTTGTAAAGTGCCAAGTGAAAAATTTAAAGAGGTAGTTGAGACTGAGGGTGATACTGTTTGGGCAGATGAGCATAGATTGGGCGTAGCGCAAGGTTGCGATCCTGAGATTATGGAGGGATTGAAAGCTCACTTTACCGGAGAGTGCACAGAGGTTGGTATGTATTTGGCTATGAGCCGTCAGGCAGATAGAGAGGGTTATCCTGAGGTTGCAGAGGCTTTCAGAAGATATGCATTTGAGGAGGCAGATCATGCTGCAAGATTTGCAGAGTTGATTGGCGAGGTTGTTTGGGATACCAAAACAAACCTAAAGAAGAGATGGGAAGCTGAGGCTGGCGCTTGTGAGGACAAAAAACGCATTGCGACTCTTGCAAAACAGCAGAATCTTGATGCTATCCATGATACAGTTCATGAAATGTGTAAAGATGAGGCACGTCACGGCCAGGGTTTCAAAGGTTTGTACCTAAGATATTTTGGCAAGGAGTAATCACTCAAGTACAGTTTGTCATGAGAGGACCGGAGAGCATGCCGGCCCTCTTTTTTATTCTCTGATAGGGCTAAAAATGAGCATTTTCTGCAAGTTTGAGATAATTTTGGTCAATTAGATAAAAAGATATATCTTTGCGCCTCTCAAAAAAGCATCTTTTTTGGTGCAATGGGGTCCGGAAGGTCCGGACTGAGTAACACATTTTTTAATTTTTTATACAATGGATTCAATTAAAATTAAAGGTACTGCCAGAACAATCGGCAACAAACAGAGCCTTAAACAACTTCGCAGACAAGGAGAGGTTCCTTGCGTAATGTATGGTCATAACTTGAACAACTTGGTTTTCTCAATCAGTGATAGAGACCTTAAAAAGATCACTCATACTCCAAAATCATACATTATCAATATGGATATTGACGGTACAGAGCATCTTTGCGTTTTCCATGAGGCTCAATACCATCCTGTAACTGACGAGGCTCTTCACGTAGATTTCTTGTCAATCTCTACAGACAAACCAGTTGTTATTGATGTTCCAGTAGTTATTACAGGTAACTCAGAGGGTGTAAAACAAGGTGGTAAACTAATGGTTTCTTCAAGAAAACTTAAAGTTTGCGCTCCTATTGAGAACCTTCCTAACGAGTTGGTAGTAGATATCACAAACTTGCAATTGGGCAAAACAATCGTAGCTGGTGACTTGTCATTTGAGGGTGTTCAAATGGTTTCTCCTAAGAGCACTATCGTATGTGCTGTTAAGATGACTCGTGCTGCTCTTGGTGCTGCTGCTGCCGCTGCCGCTGCTGCAAGAAAATAATCAGTAACAGATTGGTAAGGGTATGAATTTTTTAATCGCAGGATTAGGAAACATAGGCGCAGAATACGCAAATACCCGTCACAATATTGGATTTATGGTGCTGGATGCCTTTGCAAAGGAGTCCGGCACCACTTTTATATCCGGTAGGTACGGGTCTACAGCAGAGGTTGCATACAGAGGTCACAAACTTATTCTGTTAAAACCTTCAACTTACATGAATCTTAGTGGTAAGGCTGTAAACTACTGGATGCAGGAGCTTAAGATAAAGCCCGAAAATCTGCTTGTGATTGTAGATGATCTTGCTCTTCCTTTCGGTTCTTTGAGGATGCGTAAGCAGGGTAGTGACGGAGGACATAACGGTCTCAAGAATATTACTGCAATGTTGGGTAACAGCAACTATGCCCGTTTGCGTGTTGGTATAAGTGATGCCTTTGCCAAGGGCCATCAGGTAGATTATGTGCTCGGTAAATGGAAAAGTGAGGAGGAGAAGGAACTCCCATTTATTCTTGACCGTGCAATAGAAGCGGTTAAGGCTTATGCCTTTATGGGTCCCGACAGAGCCATGAATGTGTGTAACGCCAAACCTAAACAGGAGGTCTGATTCCTATTCATCATCCCAATCATCATAGCAGCTGTCAAATCCGTCGAGAAGATCTTCAATCTCGCGTCTCTCCTTTTTGGTTGGACGTCCTGCACCGCGGTCGCGTTTGAGGAAGAATGTTTCATTTGGAGCAACAAGTTTGTCAAGTTCAGATTGTGGGGTAATGTTTGTGGCAAACTCGGGCACTCTCTGTGCCCCCTGACGTTTGTCAATAGGGCAGACTACAAGATACTGATATTTTATTGCTCCTTTTCTGACTGTAATTATATCTCCGGCCTTTACAGCTTTTGACGATTTGGCCTCAAAGCCTCCAACCTGAATTTTGCCTGTCCTGCATGCTTCAGCTGCCTCTGAACGGGTCTTGAATACCCTTATCGACCAAAGAAACTTATCTATCCTTACTTCCGGTTCAAACTCTTTCGTTGCCATAATTTTGCGGATCGTCCTTA
>JAFZFL010000124.1 GCA_017555925.1 Bacteroidales bacterium
ACCAAAACCTTTGATGTGAGCCGCCTGCTGAAAGCAAGCAAAAAACTGGGAGTGAAGTTCAATGCCCTCCTTTGCTGGTGCATAGGTAAGGCTGCAACCCAAATGGAAGAATTCTATCATCTACCCGAAAATGGCAAACTCTACAAGTTTGACAGCATAGCAATAAATGTGATTGTAAATAACGTCAAAGGTGGAATCAATTCATGCGACATTCCGTTTACTGAGAATATTGCAATTTTTGTTCATTCGTACAGCAATCTGACAAAACAGGTAGCGGAAGAGTGCAAAAGCTCTTTCATAGAGGATTCCATGATAGTTGGAACATCCGCAATGGTACAGACAGAGCTTGACTGCATAGTGAACCAGTACACTGACAAGTTCTGCAATCCAATGGTAATGTGGGGCAAGTACCGTAAAGGATGCTTCAAGACTACGCTTCCGATCTCCTTCCAGTTTCATCATGTCCAGATGGACGGAGGGCATGGAGCCATGTTCCTGGAACTGCTGCAGAGGGAATTAAGACGATGCTGATGGGCTTCCTAGGAATCGGTAACAACCCAATGGTAGGTTTAACTGCGTTGAACAAAAAGAACATTCTTCCCGAAAATCTGTCGGGACAATGATAGTGAAGGTGGTCATTTGGCCACCTTTTTTGTTGGGTAATCTTCATTGAGTCAATAGGGCATTTAGAGATGTTTACATAAACAAACCCTACAACCTCATTTAGAAGCTGAAGGGCTTGCCCGACTTAACCTAACTGATAAAATCCTGATGGTTGAAGAGCTGTCGGGATTTTTTGTGGTATAACTCTTTAAAAGAAAAATTGTTATATTTGCAAAAGCCTGTATAAGTATTTCAAAAGATGTAATTATGGATAAAAGAATGCTGAGTATAATTCAAAACTATTTCACTACACAGCCTGTTGTGAAAGCGTGGATATTTGGCTCTTTTGCCAGAGGGGAAGCAGATGAGCAGAGTGATATAGACATTCTTGTAACATTAGATAAGGATGCTCATTTGGGGTTGATGGGATTTGCTGCGATGTCTGTTGATTTGGAGAGTATGTTAAATCGTACAGTGGATATTGTTGTGGATGATTGTGTGAAGTCTTTTGCAAGGGAGAGTGTAGATGCTGATAAAATGTTGATATATGAGAGAGCAAGCTAGAGACAAGGGAAGATTGCAGGATATGATTGAAGCAGCAAATAACATAGCGGAATTTGTTGCCGGTGTTACTTTTGAGCAATTTGTAGGCAATAAAATGCTGTTCTTTGCTGTGATGAAGAATGTTGAGATTATAGGTGAGGCAGCATATATGCTCACAAAGGAATTTCAAGAATCTCATCCTCAAGTGCGCTGGGTGGTCATTTGGCCACCTTTTTTTGTTGGGCGTTGGATGGGGAGATGGGAAGGAGGAAAAGGTGGTTGGGAGAACTCTGGTGTTTTTTGTGGTTAGAAGTTGGTAACAATAAAACAAACCCCACAACCTCATTTAGAAGCTGTAGGGTTTGCCCGACTTAACCTAACTTAAAAAACTATTTCGTATATATAACAAAGGAACTGGGAAAAGGTTTAGAATCATACTTGATATCATGGGAGGTTTTGCCATGAAAAGTTCCTATGATGTATACTAAATTTTATACAAGGAATAATATTGTGAGGCTGGGTGCGGAAGGCTGGGAGTAGAAGGCTGGTAGATATTGCAGAATATCCGGAACTGCTGCAAAGAGAGATAAATAAACTTTAGTGTTGATGTAGAACCTGGTTCTATGAAAACAAAAATCACCTCCCACAAGAAGGTGATTTTTTTGGTTCTGTATTTTAATTTCCCATATTCAGGGACGGAATTATCTAATCATTACAGCACTTGCAACTTCCCACACTGAGCCATCGCCCGGTTTAATGGTTGCTATTCCATTGACAAGCATATAGCTTGAACTTCCGCCATCAAGGTTAATGGCCTCTACACAGCCTACATTATGAAGAATGGTTGCCACCTCTTCTGTAGTAAAGCCATATACATTATCTGTTTGGCCACGGCCCTCACTCACAAAGAACACAATCTCCTTATTGGCTGTAATACCAATGGCAGTTCTCGGCTCAGTTCCTTCAGGGTTTATTCCCGACAGCATCTCCTCATACCAGGTATTTACAATTATTCCATTGTCTATAAGCACAGGACCTCCACCAATACCGGTCTTGGCCTCAAACACCTTACCGCCGGCAGGGAATGAGGTAGATACAGGTTGGTTTGTATTATTGGCAGGTGCCGGTGTAGGATAAATGAAGTGGTCATAATTCCATAGTACATATGTCCAGCAGGCATCAAAGGTGCCATCTGCGTACTCAAGAAAGGCCGCTCTTGTAGGGAAGTAAGGATTTTCATAATCCCCATTTTCAGCCTCATAGTTGATATTGTATGATAGTGGGGCAAGAGAGTTTCTTACTGCAAGGCTTGCAGTATGTCTGTCAGATCCACTATAGTAGTAGAAACCTCCGTTAATAACTATAGGAGGTTGTTGATTATAGTCAGACGCATATATATCAGATGGAGAAACAAAATAATCATTTGTTTTGGTTGTCAGCCAACCATTTGCTCCGTTATCGGCAGATTTGTCAATACAAACACTCCATATATCCCAAGTTGCTCCTGCTTTAAGGTCTGCCACAGCAATATATGCTACTGCGTCTCTGTTCATCAGTACAGATGGAGATTTGTAAATGTCAATATACTCAGGCAGCGGGCCGTAATTGGCTGTTACATTTGTCCAGTCACCAAGGAAATCCTCAACTTTGGCATCACGCACAAGAGTTAGCTCAGGCATAACAAGCAGGCTTGATCTCAATACACTGTTTTTCTTGCTTGTCTCAACTGTATATGTTCTGTTGTCTGTATCGGTTGCAACAATAGTAAAGCCTTTAGTAAACTCAACCGGTGGAAGTGAAATAATGAACTCAGTGGCAGTTGTCTCATTGAGTTCAACACTTGACTCGCATTTTAAAGTGGCTGAAGTTAAAGCAGACTGAGCCATAGCTATTGCAGGAGCATCACCATTGCTCTTGGCTGTTACTGTTGCTTCTCCAGAGAGCTTCTCATTGTTTTTGCCGGTAATTGTTATTGAAACAATCTTGGCAGTTCCCTTAAATTTCAGTTTTATACCGCCACAAATGTTTTTGAAAGCTATACTGTTATTGGAGCTTACAGCAACCATAGGGAATGTGCCTTTTGAAAAACTGTTTGGAATATATGTATGCTCAGATGGAAGAACCACATCAAGAGTGTAGCCATTTTCTGATTTTGCGCATTGTACAGATGTGCTGTATGGATAGTAAGCCACAATGTGCTCCCAATCTGAACCAACTTCAGAATCTCCCAAAATTGAGAAGTCTGCATAGTTCTTGCCCACAAACTCCGGCAATATCTGGCACTGGCTTCCAACAGAAGATTTCATAAATGCAACAATCTGGTCATTTTCAGACCAGACAATATCTTTGTCGCTACCTATTTCTGTTTTAGTAAGTACACCCTGCTCAATCTTTGCAGAGAGAACAAAACCCTGCTCTGCAGGAGTATAATCATCGCTGTTCTGACAAGCGGTAAAGGCAATAACCGCCGTTAACAATAAAAGTAGAACTCTTTTCATATAATTTTTTATTTCAACATTACTGCACTTGCAATTGATCTTTGGTAACTGTCACTTGGTTGTATAGTCTCTTTTCCATTAACCAACATACAGCTCGATCCGCCACCATCAAGGTTAATGGCCTCTGTACATCCCAAATTCTTCAGAATGTTAGCCACCTCACCAGTTGTAAAGCCATATACACCGGATGTCATTCCACGTCCCTCAGCAACAAAGAATACAATCTGTCCGTTTGGCGTTGCTCCTATTGCTGTTCTTGGTTGTGTAGTTGTAGGTGAAATTCCCGACAGCATCTCTTCAGACCAAGTATTTACAACCTCTCCATTGTTCAACAATACAGGACCTCCGCCTATGCCTGTTTTTGCTGCAAACACCTTGGCTCCTGCAGGATAAGAGGCAGATGGAGTATTTTTGTTGTAAGCAGGTGCTGGAGTAGGATACATATAGTGCTCAAAAATATATGTCACGTATGTCCAACAAGCATCAATAGTGCCATCTGTGTTCTCAAGGAAGGCTGCTCTGGTAGGATAACATAGAGTAGAGCCATTATATTCGTAATTTATATTGTATGACAATGGATCACCCCACTCTCTCTTTGCAAGGCTTGCAGAATAACCAGTTGAACCACTATAGTAGAAATATCCTCCATTAATAATAACTGGTGGATATCCCCAGTATGAATTGTATATGTAAGAAGGTTGGACAAATGATTCTGAAGTTGCATAATCTATATAACCATCATCAGTTTTACCTGTTCGTACACTAAATACATCCCACGTTGCACCCTTCTTAAGGTCCGCTACAGCAATGTAGGCAACGGCGCTTCTGCCTTGAAGTGTTGATGGAGATTTGTAAATCTTGATATATTCTGGAAGAGTGCCGTAGTTTGCAGTTACATTGGTCCAGCCGCTAAGATTGTCTTCAACTTTTGGATCACGTACAAGAGTAACTTCAGGCATAACAAGCATACCTGATCTTACAACACTGTTGCTTTTGCTTGTTTCAACTGTATAGGTTCTTGAATCGGTATCTGTTACGGTAACGGTAAAGCCATTTGTGAAGGTTACAGGCGGAAGGGTAATGATAAACTCAGTTGCTGTGCTTTGGCTCAACTGTACGCTTGAAGCGCAATTGAGAGTTACAGAGTTTGATGCGCTTGCTGCCATTGCAATTGAAGGGTCATCTCCGTTGCTCTTTGCTGTTACTGTTGCCGTGCCGCCCAACTTCTCATTGTTATTGCCTTTTATGTTTACCGAAACAACCTTTGCAGAGCCTTTGAACTTTAATTTTATGGCACCGCATACATTTTTGAATGCAAGGCTTGTGTTGGAATTGGCGGCAACCATAGGGAAGGTGTTGTTGCTTAGGTTAGCTGCAGTATAGTTCTGCTCCTGAGGAATAACAACGTCAAGAGTGTAGTCATTTCCCGATCTGGTGCACTTTACACTGCTGCTGTATGGGTAGTATGCAACAATATGATCCCAGTCTGAACCCATAGAGGCATCTGATGAAAGGGCAGAGAAGTTGGCAAAACTCTTACCTGCATATTGGGCATCAACTTCAAACTGGTACTGTTCAGATGATTTCAGGAATGCAACAATATTGTCGCCACCCAACCATACAAGTTTCTTGTCATTGCCAATTGCTGTTTTTGTCTGCATCTGTTGGTCTATATTGGCAGAGAGGACAACGCTCTTGTCAGCAGGGGTGAAATCACTCTTCTCTTCACAAGCGGTAAAAGCGCATACCGCCACTATCAATGAAAGTATAAATCTCTTCATATGTTTTATTTATGTAATGTCAAATAATATTTATGCAGTATTGTATAAAGGGGCGCAAATGTCGTAAAACTTTTTTAAATGAACAAACATATATATATATTACAGAATGAAAAATATTTTTTTTGCAGAGTGCAAATAATAACTATCTTTGCGCTCCCAAAATTTAGAGCAGATAAAAATTAGCGATATGTATAAAAATTACGAGCAGCCGCAAGTTGATATTATAGATGTGGAGGTTGAGCAGGGTTTTGCACAATCTCTGGAGGGCTTGCAGGAGAACGAAGGAGAGTGGTAGTGGCATAAGGCCTATAAATAGTGGCGTAAGGCCCGCAACATGCTCCCCTTTATAGAGAAAAAATAGACTCCCCATAACATCCTAAGGGTGTTGAGGGGAGTCTGTCTTATTGTATGTGGTAATATTACTATTGCATTTTTTGCAGATCAAGTCCGGTAGGACTCTGGAATACCTTAAGGTCAAAAGTGTGAAGTCTTGCAATCATATGGTCAAATACCTCTGCCTGCAGATGCTCATATCTTAACCAGGCTGTATCTGCAGAGAAGAAGTAGAACTCAATAGGCATACCCTGCGCTGTTGGTTGCAGCTGGCGCACTGTAATAATCATATCTTTATGAACTTTAGGGTGGGTCTTAAGGTAGTGCTCGGCATAATGTCTGAAGATATAAAGGTTAACCTCCTCTTTGCCTGTTGCCTCAAAACCTTCCATCCAGGGTTGCTGTTTGAAGTGTTCGAGTTCTTCGTTTGTACAGAAGCGCACACTGTTCATATCTATATTTATAGATCTCTTTACGCGTCTTCCTCCAATATCAAACATCCCTCTCCAGTTCTGGAATGAGTCGTTCACAAGAGCGTAGGGGGGTACTGTTGTAATGGTCTTGTCCCAGTTCCTTACCTTAACGGTGGTGAGCGTTACCTCCATAACATCTCCGTCGGCCCCATATTTTGGCATTGTAATCCAGTCTCCCGGGCGCAACATGTCATTTGCCATAAGTTGTATGCCTGCAACCAGTCCCTTTATTGTATCCTGGAACACCAGCATAAGTATGGCTGTGCCGGCACCCGGACCTGTAAGTATTGCAATAGGGTCCTTGTCAATGAGGGTGCTTATCACAATTATTGATCCAATGCACACAATTACCAGTTTTATCATCTGGTAGAAGCCCTTCAATGAGTGGTCTTTGAACTTTTCGTGCTGGCACGAGATTGTATAAAGCGAAGAGATGAAGGCACATATAAGTTTGACCGCCACAATAACAATGTATACCCAGCATAGTTTAAGCACAAATGCCTGTAGTGCCGGTTCATTTGGCAGAGCCAGTGGAACCAGCGCATATATTGCTATTGGCGGAAAGAGCCTGCAGATGTTTGACATTACATCGTCACTCAGCAGATGGTCATCCCAACTGGTGTCGGTCTTTGAGGTAACTTTGCGTATGAATGGAACAATTACCCTTTTGCATATTCGGTCTACGATGTATGCAACAAGGATTATTGCAAGTATGGCTCCAATGCGCAGTGCAATGGATGCATACTCTTCTGCAATGCCCGCTTGCTGCATCCACTCCACAAGGCCGTTAATTATTGTTGTCATAAATCTGTGCTTTATAAATGGCATTTGTTATGCTCTTAAGGAAGCTCTTGTCTTTTACAGGAGCATATCCGTTGGTCATTGCTACAATGCCCCAGTTGTCTGCAGGACTCCATATCATAATGCTGTTAAGACCGTATGCTCCGCCTGTATGTCCTACAGGGTAGCTGCCTGCAACATTATATTTAGGGTCATCTATGTAATTCACAAACTCTTTAAGACATAGTCCGTATTGCTCCTCGCCCTCTTCTTGAATAATCCATACTGGAGTCTGCATAGCTTTGGCACTCTCTTCTGAGATAATGCGTACACCGTTATATTGGCCGTAGTTCATATGCATCATCATATAAACAGCTAAATCGTGTGCAGAGATCTTTACACCACCTGTAGGAGAGAAGATAGGAGTAGTATAACCCATGATATAGCTTGGCATCTCATCGGCTCTGCTTCTGTATGCGCCCTCTGATTTTACAAAGAGACTATCTTCATAAGAGTAGATGAAGGCAAATTTGCCGGCATCAAGAGAGTCTATGTTATGTCCGCCATAAAGGCCAAGTTTCCATATCACATTCTCTCTTACATAATCATCAAAGCGTTGTCCTGCAACCTTCTCCAGAATACTTCCTGCAAGGTTCAAACCCATATTTGAATAGTTGTAGCCCTCACCGGGTTTGTACTCAAAATAAGACTCAATGCAATCTCCGTAAACGGCAGGGTTAAGGTGGTCAAGAGTAAAATAATCCTCTTTGTCTTTTATACTTGCAGTATGTGAAAGTACCATTTTAAGAGTAATGGGAATCTCCGGGTGGTGAGGGTTTCTTATTTTGAAGCCAATCAGATCACTCACATCGTCATCTAAAGAGATAATACCCTTATCAACAAGCTGCAAAAGAGATGTTGCAGTAAAAGATTTTGAGATTGAGGCAATTCTCATAACGTCATCATTGCCAAGAGGTGTTTTTGCCTCAAGGTCTTTATAGCCAAATGACTCGTTGTAAACTATCTGGCCATCTTTTACTACAGCTGCTGCAATACCCACAGCCTTAAATTCGTCAAGAACCTCTTTTATTGCTTGGTCGGTAAGTTGCTTTCTGTCGGGAGCTGAAGTACATGCTCCAACTAGCAACAACAGGGCTGCAAAAGCCCACAAAAATCTGAATTTACGCATAATGATACTGTTTTTAAGTTTTATAAAATTGATGATATTTCTGTTATAATTGTTGCATTACACTATCCCAAGTTGCCCTGCGGAGTGTAGATTTGTTGTCATCCTGCTCATTCTCCCAATACATAAGACCGTAGAAATCTCTTTGAAGAGCCCATTTGGCCTTAATTCCAATACTGCGCGGATTATCATAATAGCAGTGTCTGACTCCATTGTGTGTAACGTATGGTACGGAAGCCTCAGAATCCCAGTTCTCTATAGTATACCCATCTCCCAATTTCATTATCTGGCTATATGTAAGCGCACTCGGAGAGGCAGAACGGTCTGCTCTTCCAAAAAATGGAATACCAAGAACCAGTTTCTGAGGGGTTGCACCGGCCTTTATATAGGCATTGTATGTCCTGTGTATATCCCAATAGGCAGAACTGCATTTCAAGGCATTGTGAGGAGTGCCTCCGGAGTCCATTTCATATGTCATAAGATTTACAAAATCTACAACCTTATCAAGAGCCTTTATATCGATGTATCTGTATCCGCCTCCGCTTGCGGGCTGTTTGTCCATTACATATCCGGCGTAAGTCAGAAGATAATCTTTGCCAAGGGTCTCCCTGAGCTGCTTCATCAAAAGAACGTGGTTGTCAACATCATTCAACAGATCAACAGGTTGTCCGCTCCAGTCGAGTCCGGGATATTCCCAGTCAATGTCAATACCGTCAATACCATACTCTTTGCAAAACTGGAGGCAGTCATTTGCAAAGGCCTCCCTGTTCTCTTTGCTTCCCGACACTACGGAGAAACCACCGCTTCCCGTATTGTCCGAATTTGAGATGGAATTGGAGAAAGAGAGAAGAATCTTAAGGTCTGGATTGTTCATCTTGAGTGCAACCACACTTTTAAATCTGCTTTCTGCCCCCTTAAGACCAAATTTCAGATATTTGCCGTTCTTTACATAAAGCTCTGCAAAAGCGTAGTTTACATGGGTACATAATTGGGGATTCGGCAACCTCTCTCCGTAGTAAGTCACATAAGCAACAACAGCTCTGCCTTCAACTTTGGGAGAGGGTACATAAGGTGTCTCCTCCTCTTTGGATGTGTTTAGTGAATCTTTTGAACATCCGGCCCATAGCAGGGCCGCAAAAAGTATAACTGCAAACTTTTTCATAGTGGGAACAAAATAGTACCAACAAAGATAACATTTTAACTCTTCCCGACAGCAAATCAGAACGGAAATCTGTCGGTAAGATAAAAAATAGAGCAGTTCAGATAAGGTTGAGTATTATATTGTTTGCACGGTCGACTGCTGATGTGTCAAGGGAGGCAAGGTAGATTTGGGTGGTGCTCTCGGAGTCGTGCCCCATTCCCTCGCTTATAATTGAAATGGGTATTTTGTTCTGTTTGGCTATACTTGCCCAGGAGTGGCGTGCAACATACATTGTAAGGGTGGTATGAAGACCAATTTGGCATGCAATTTTTTTTAGCTTCTTATTGGTGTAAGAGAGGGAGTTCAAGTATTGTTTTCTGGAGTCGTACAGAGGGTTGGTAATAATGGGCAGAAGGTATTCTCCATAGCAATCTACCCTATATTTGTCTACAATATCCTGCATGCACTTCTCCCACTTTATAAAGAGCAGTTGCCCGGTCTTTTTTCTTCGGTATGACAAGATTCCGTCATTAAGATTGTGTGTGGTAAGGTAAGACATATCAACAAATGACATGCCTCTGGTGTAGAAACTGAACAGAAAAAGATCACGGGCCAGTTCCAATGATCTGTTTGATGCCAAATCTGTCT
>JAFZFL010000125.1 GCA_017555925.1 Bacteroidales bacterium
ACTCTTACACAATGAATGAGTCTTCAGATTTCAATGGTGACGGACAGAAAGGAAACTCTGTTCTTTATATACCTACAGAGAAAGAGATTGGTATGATGAACTGGAATTCACCTGCAGATGCTGCAAAATTTGAGGCATTCATAAGAAACGACAAGTATTTGAGCAAGAATAGAGGCAAATGGTCTGAGAGATACGCAGGTATAGGCAAATTTGAAAACCACTTTGATTTGCATATCGCACAAGATTTCTTCTATGACAAGGAGAATGGCCGCAAATTGCAATTTATTGTCGATTTTATGAATATAAGCAACTTGTTTAACCGTGAGTGGGGATTGTACTATTCAGGTTCATATAACTTGCAGATATTGGGCGTTACATCGCTTGCTGCAGATGCAAAAGGCAATATGACTCCTACATACAAATATGCTCCACAATCACTTTATTTGGGTGATTTCTACTCAAGATGGAGATGCCAATTGGGCTTTAGACTAACATTCTAATTTGATTTACAGTATGAAAAATATATTTAAATATCTATTTGCAATTACGATAGGTGCATTTTTGGCGGTATCTTGCTCTGAGGAGGCAGAACCTCTTGGAACAAAGATCAGCGCAGATGTTGCATCTCTATCATTTGAGGGCAAGGGTGCCTCAACCAAATCTGTATCTGTAATTTCAGATGGTGACTGGGTTGCAGTTGCTCCCGAGTGGATTACAGTTACTCCAAACTTTGGAACTGGAAATATGGCTGTTCAGGTTAAAGTTGCCGACAACCTTGACAAGGACGGTACATTGGCAGCCGAGAGAAAAGCATCTCTTGCTTTTGCAGTAACAGGTGCAACTTGTGAGGTTGAGATCAACCAGGCAGGTGATCCTGACAAAAAGCCTGCAGAAATAGCAAAAATTACTGTAGCGCAATTTAATGCTGCACCAGAATCAGATGCTGTATATTATGAGTTGACAGGTGCAATTACATCGGTTAAGAGTGCTTACCACGGTAACTTCTACCTTGAGGATGAGACTGGCTCTGTGTATGTATACGGAATGTATGACAAACAGGGTGGTGAGTTTGGTATCTTTGAGAGATTGGGCTTGAATCAGGGTGATATAGTTACAATCAGAGGTTACAGAGGTTCATATAACGGCCTTATTGAGGTAATGGGTGGATATTATGTATCTCACGTTGCTTCATTGGTATCAGCAACTCCTGCTGAGGTTGCAGTTCCAATTGAGGGCGGAAACTTTGAGGTTGCTATGGCTTACAAAGGTGAAACATTTGAGATAAATATCAATCCTGAGGCTAAGGCGTGGTTGAATATGGGTACTATCAGACCTGACGGTGACACTACAAGAATCCAGTTCTCAGTGGCTCCGAACAGCGGTTCTGCGCGTGAGGCCGTAATCTCATTCACATCTTCAAAGGGTACTACAGTTTCAACTGTGGAGACCAAGGTAAAACAGGATGGTTCAATTGCTGATGCAACAATTGCAGAGTTCTTGGCGCAACCTGTATCAAATGTGGTTTATTACCGTTTGACAGGTAAAGTAAAGAGCATTGCAGGTGCTGAATATGGCAATTTCTACCTTGAGGATTCTACAGGTGAAGTTTATGTATATGGCTTGACAAAGACTCAGGTTGTAAAGAATGACAAGTCATTCCCATCATTGGGCATAAAGGTAGGAGACATTGTAACAATTATTGGTACAAGAACAGAGTTCAAAGGTACAGCCCAGGTTGGCGGTCCTGCATACTATGTGAGCCATATATCACACAAAGAGGCTACAGTTGCTGAGGTTCTTGCTGCATCAGTTGGAGATGATTACTACAAACTGACTGGAACAATCAAGAATATCAAGAATGCGGAGACAGGTAATTTTGATCTTGTAGATGAGACAGGTTCAATATATGTATATGGCCTTACTAAGGCTCCTGTTGCAAAGAATGACAGATCTTTCGGTTCTCTTGGCATAAAGGAGGGTGACAAGGTTACTCTTGTAGGCAAACGTGCAGAGTATAAGGGTTCTGCCCAGATAGGCAGTGCTTACTACCTATATCACGAGGCTGTTACAGAGTAGTGCCGTAACGTTGCAAAATATACATAAAGTATAAAAAAGACAGGGTGGACAGGAGTTTTCCGGTCCACCCTAAGTTTTATTATATTCTCTGTTTATGATTTGTCAACTAATATAGAGTTGCCTGAAACGGGCAGTTCTTAAGGATTGGATATCCTACACTTGAAGGAATTTCCCAATAAACGGTTCCTATTTGAGAGTAGTGACCGGGTTCTGCACTTTCATATGTTGCATTGTTCTGTACGCGGTAACTTTCATAAAGGAGGGCATCATACTTTACTCCACCCTCCCACAGGTTATATTCGTGTGACAGATCTGGAATACAGCAGCAGAACTCTATCTGTCCATACCAGTCAAGTTCTCCTACAATTCCTCCTGTAGAACTCTCTTGCAGTGATGTTATATCACCCTTGTTCAGGCATCCCAAAACAGCAGCGTCCGGACGGTA
>JAFZFL010000126.1 GCA_017555925.1 Bacteroidales bacterium
CTATCTTAACATACAAAACTCTTGAGATAAGGTGTCCGCACTGTGCTACAATAGCTCTGCCAGGCTCAAAATGCACATTTTGTCCAGGTTTGACAACAAGATTCTTGTTTATGATTTCAAAATAATCCTTGAAGTTTGCAATAGGATTCTCATTAGGATTCACATAATCAACACCCAAACCGCCACCAAGATTCAAGTTAGGGATGAAGAAATCTCTGTCTGTAAACCATTGCTGCAACTCGGCAACTTTCTCACAAAGCAATTTGAAAACGCCCAAATCAGTAATTTGTGAACCTACATGGAAGTGAAGGCCAACCAACTCAATATTTTTACAGCTCTTGAACAACTCAGCAACACTCTCAAACATCCATGGACTGATACCGAATTTGTCCTCTTTTCTTCCAGTACTGATATATTTGTGTGTATGTGCATCAATATCTGGATTTACTCTTAGGGAGATTCTTGCAGTCTTACCCATTGATGCTGCAAAATCATTTATTATCTTAATCTCTGGAACAGACTCACAGTTAAAGCTGAAGATACCGGCTTTCAAAGCTGTTTTAATCTCCTTGTCAGATTTTCCTACACCGGCATAAACAACCTTATCAGGTGAGAATCCGGATTTGATTGCCAATGCAACTTCATTACCGCTGACACAATCGGCACCCAAACCAGCTTTTTGAATGATTGACAAAATTTTACTGTCTGCATTAGCTTTCAAAGCATAATGGGCATGATAGTTATACTTTTTGATTAAGGATGTATACTCATCCAAAGTTTTGTTCAATAACTCTATATCGTAATAGTAAAACGGTGTTTGAATGCTTTCAAAAGCAGAAATTGCATTTTTTGTTATCATAATCCTCTGTTTAAATATTAATGCGCAAATTTAAAGTTTTTTTTTAATAAATTTGTGGCTGTTCAGCTATTTTTACACTCAGACTATGGAAAATAATATTAATACAGCAATCAAAGAGAGCATTGAGCATCTTTTCAGTATTATGGAAGAGCGCGTGAGCAGCGAGGATATGGTCCGCATAAGAGAGGCCTATCAGCTTGCCTCAGAGGCTCATAAAGATCAAAAACGTAAAACTGGTGAACCATATATAATTCATCCTATTGCGGTGGCAAGAATTATAGCGGAAGAGCTCGAGCTTGGAGCCAATCCGGTAATTGCCGCTTTTTTGCATGATGTCGTAGAGGACAGCAACTATACCATAGAGGATATCCGCAAACTGTTTGGTAACGATGTTGCATTTCTTGTAGGTGTTGTAACCAAACAAAAGAAAAACAAGAACGACCAGTCAAAACAGATAGCAAATTACCGCCAGATACTTGCTTCGGTACATTATGATATACGGGCAATGCTTATAAAACTTGCTGACCGTATGCACAATATGAGAACATTGAGCAGTATGCGTCCCGACAAACAGATGAAGATTGCCGGTGAAACAGATTACTTTTATGCACCACTTGCCAACAGACTCGGTCTCTACCATGTAAAGCTTGAACTCGAAAATCTCTCTTTCAAATACAGATGTCCGAGAGAGTATACGGAGCTTGAGAATCTGCTCAATGAAGAGCGTATAAACAATGCTGAATATATTGACTCATTTTTACAGAAAATAACTTCACTGCTTGAACAGAATGGAATTAATGTGAGAACTGAGGTTCGTTACAGGATGCCTTACAATGTATGGAGGAAAATGCACACAACAAACAATGATTATTACCATGTTGGAGGCAAACACTACATACGTATAATTTATCCTAACAATTCGCCATACAGCGAAAAAGATATGTGCCTGAGGATCTACTCTATACTTACAGACACCTTCAAAGAGCGCCCCGGAAGCGTATCAAACTACATAAATGCACCAAAAGAGAATGGCTACCAGAGTTTTCATGTAAAGCTGCTGAGCGATTTTGGAGAGTGGGAAGAGCTGCATATCTCATCTGAAAGAATGATAAGGAACTCAAGATTGGGATGCGCTGCCGAAAGAACAGAGCAGAATGTAAGACATTGGCTCGAAAAGTTCAAATCCATCCTTAAAGATGCTGCAGACCATACCAAAGATGTAGAGTTTATGGAGGGAATCACCACTTCGTTCTATAATGACGACATTATGGTGTTTACTCCAAAGGGCAAAGGTATTATTCTGCCCAAAAATGCCACTGTCCTCGATTTTGCCTATGAAGTACACAGTAAAGTTGGAGACCACGCACAATATGCCAGAATCAATGGCCGCTTTGCATCTATCAAGACCGTTCTCAAGAGGGGTGACTGCATTGAAGTGATAACCAACGACAACGTTGAGCCGGAAGAGAGCTGGCTTAAAGCAGTATCTACCTACAGGGCAATAAAGAGCATAAAACACTATCTCGCTTCAAAAGAGAAGATTGGTTTCAAAAGGTGCGAAAAATGTCATCCTATTCCAGGAGATGAGGTAATAGGATTCAAGGCTACAGATGATACCATTACAATTCACAGAAGAAACTGTCCGGTGGCAATTAGAGTGGCCTCACAAAGAGGTGATTCAATAGTTGCTGTAGATTTCAATGAAAATGAAAACTTCCTCTACCCGGTAAGGATCAAGATAATATCAGTAGACCGTTTTCACCTTTTGAGTGACCTTATACACTGCATTACAGAGAACCAACACCTTTCAATGTACAAACTTGCAATTGAGTGCAAGGATCATATAGTGACTTGTGCGATAGATTTTAATATCCATTCAGAGAGGGAGCTTACCGCCACTATAGAGAATATATCTGCCATAGATGGTGTAGAAGAGGTACAACGGATTGAAATTGAATAGAGAAGAAAAGGTTGATCAAATTGATCAACCTTTTTACTTTATAACTTCTCCGTTCCAGCCGTTAATTCCCTTTTCAAGATTGTAGACTCTCTTTGCATAGCCCTCCTTTAAAAGGATATTTGCAGCACTCACACTTCTTACTCCGCTTCTGCAATATACCGCCACAGTTGGAGCCACTCTGTTGGGATTATATCTTAAAGCCTTGGCTGCATTCTCTTTAAAGTCCTTGTTTCTTACATCAACATTTATTGCTCCTTTCAAATGCCCCTGGGCAAACTCTTCGGGAGTTCTCACATCAAGAAGGATAACATTTTCATTTGAGTCATCTGCATAAAGAGTCTGCTCAAAATCATCAGATGATAGATCTATAATTCTCTCATCCTTAATAGGTTTTGCAATATCCTTGGTTTGTTGTTTAACCTCGGTAGTGGCATTGTCCGCCTTTGAATTTGAATTTTGGCCACAAGCAGAAACAGAAGCTGTTACAAGGCCACAAAAGATAAGGAAAAGAATCTTTTTCATGATATAAATCTACAATAAGACTATTTGTTGGAATTGTTAAGTATTATAAGTGCAGCAATAACACCAGGAATCCATCCTGCAAGTGTAAGCAACAATACTATAAGAATTGATCCGCAACCTTTGTCATATACTGCAAGAGGCGGAAAAAGAATTGAAAGTAATACTCTACCTAATGACATAACTCTATTATTTTTTTTGGCAAATATAACTTAATATTCATTAACATCATTACGGGTCAGATAATTATAGAGAAAATTTATCCTGTCAATAACATGTATCCTATTGTCTTTGCCAATAAAATTTTGGGTTCTGCTGCCAAACTGCGACTCATTCACCCACCATTTTATTACCCCTTCATTATCTTGCATCAGATGCTCAAGGCTACTTATTACGGCATCCCAAAGCCAGCCGTTGTTGTATATGGGAGGGGTACTGTCGGGAAAAGCATTTTGCATAAATTCAGAAAACTGCAAATCCCATCTAAACTGATTTTCAACTCTTTGTAAAATTGAAGCAAACTCTTCAAAGGTAATCTTTACCTTTTGTTGAACCCTATTCTCATTCATGTCAGATTAAATAATTTTAGATTAGAATCCCCTGCATGGAGAGGTATGCCATTATCAAGAGTGATTCAGAAAGAACCAGATCAAGCCATAAGGGGGGCTCCATAAGGAGCGTAAGAGATTTAATGGCAACTCTTTTCAATTCCACATGGCAAAAATAGTATTAAATAACCAAATTATTGGCATAAATAAGATATATTTTCTATATGGAGTGGCTCGCATTCGGGCAAAGACTCCGTTCCACTCAAAAATGGCTATAACAACTGTACCTGCCAGAATCAGAGAGAGGGTTGAACTAATGACAATCTTTGTATTCAAATATGCCAGATGCTGAAATCTTACAGGCCTGACTCTCCTTAAACCCAACCTGAATGTATACCACCTCAAATAGTATGACAAAATCTTCTTGAAATTTGCAAGGATGGGAAAACCAATACCGCCCAGAATAATTTTATTGCCCAGATTGCCCTCGAGCGTAGAGAATCCTGCATTGCAAAAAGCAGAGACCGAATGGAACAAAGTACAATTGCCGAAAAAATGCATAAAAAAAATTGTTCCTGACAATACAAGAACAATTTATTTATGAAGAAGTTAAAACTATTTTTTCAAAAGGGCCTCTTCAATGCGCTTTCTCAGCTCTTCTTCAGATATGGCTCCCTGGGTAAAATGAGGTTCCCCTTTTGCAGGACACCATAAGAGTGCAGGAATTGAATTTATGCCAAAAGCCCTTGCCAGCTCCTTCTCTTTATCTACATTAACTTTATAGATTATGATTTTGCCTTTAAACTCCTCTGACATCTTTGCCAATCTTGGCGAAAGAGCCTTGCATGGGCCACACCAATCTGCATAAAAATCCACAATACACGGTAGAGTCCCTTCATAAACCCATTTCTGAGGATTTTTTTCAAAATTATAGACCTTCTCCAAAAATTGCTGTTTGTTGATTTCCTGAGCAAAAGCGGTCTCATTTGCAATAAAAGAGAAAACCAGAGCGAGAGCAAAAATTAATTTTTTCATGATTTGAATGATTTACAGATAATAATTGGTTGTGAAGATAATATAAATAGATTAAATTTGTGAAGTATTCTAAAAGAAAATTATGGCAGCCAATTCAAACGCACTCTTAAGACATAAAATACTCGACAATTGTTTACGCGACACCCAAAATAAATATACATTGCGTGACCTTATTGATGCATGCACAAAAGCATTACGGGCAAAATATAATGACTGCAGCTGCAAAGTCTCGGTAAGAACCGTACAATTGGATATCCAGTTCATGCGAAATAAGGAGAATGGATATGGCGCACCTATAGTTGTGTATGAGAACAAGTATTACAAATATTCAGACGCCTCATTCACAATTAACCACTCATCTTTAAACGCCAACAAGATCAACAATCTTAAGGAGGCTGTAAATATTCTGCGTGAGTATGGCAGCTTTAACGGGCTTGAACAGATAAAGGAGATTGTGAGTATACTTGACGAAGAGATTCTTTCAAAAAACAGCAGCAGCAACAGTGCAGTTTCTTATGAAAAGAAGAAAAACCCTCTCGGTCTTGAGTACTTCAATATAATTTATGATGCCATAATAAACAAAAAAGCGCTCTGTATAGGCTATTACTCATCCAGATCAAACAACATTATGCCCATAATATTCTACCCCATGTACCTTAAAGAGTATAAAGGAAGATGGTATGCAATGGGGTACAAAGATGGGTTAAAAGGTGTATACAGGCTTCCTATAGACCGTATAAGGGATTTTTCATACGCCATATTGCCCTTCCCCGAAGAGTTGTCATTCAATCCGCAAGAGTATTTCAAGGATATAATAGGTGTGACAAAACTGTCGGGAGACGTGAGATGCATCAGATTTATGGTAAAGAACAAACTTGCCCCATTCATTAAACTGAACCCGCTGCACTCATCACAAAGGATTGTCACTGTACACGAAAATGGCAATATGGAGTTTGAGATTGACATTATCCCAAACAGGGAGTTCTACAAAGTGATATTCGATTACCAGCCCAACATTCAAATCATCTCACCGAGAGATGTGGGTATGGAGGCCAATACCGCAGTTATAAACCTTGTGGAGGAGCTGCCGGATTATACAATCAGAAATGAGAGGCAAGAGGGCTCACTTTCAGATGAGAGCTGGGACGACGGATTCAATCTCTTTTCTGAAATTAACAGCAATTCTGAGAATTAAACCCACACTCCTATGGACCAGCCAAAAATTGAAAGAATGCTCAGGCTGATGAAGCTGCTTACTGCAAACAACCGCTATAGTGTAGAGGAACTTGGTAGGTTGCTTGAGATGTCACCAAGAACTATATACAGATATATAGATACATTCAGAGAGGCCGGATTTGTAGTAAAAAAGAGCAATGGGTATATACGTCTCGACAAACAGTCAAAATATTTTAAAGACATCTCGGAACTCATCCATTTTACAGATGAAGAGGCTCATATCCTCAAAAGTGCCATTGAGAGCATAGATGAAAACAACATCATAAAACAGAATCTTAAAGCAAAACTCTACAGTGTATACGACTACAAGATTCTTGCAGAATGCATTACAAAGGGAAGTAATGCCAAGAGCGTGAATAACATTTCCGAGGCAATACTTGACCGGAAACAAATATTGCTGAAAGGATACAAATCTGCCAACAGCAACAAAATTTCCGATAGAATAATTGAGCCGTACGAGTTCACGACAAACTATATACAAGTATGGGGTTATGAAATACCACTACTTCCCGACGGAACGCCTGACACATCAAAAAAAGGAGAGAACAAGATGTTTAAAATATCACGTATAGGCGACACCCAGATATTGGATACTGCATGGCAATATGGCAATGAACATAAAACAGCCTATACAGATATATTCAGAATAAGCAGTTTGAACCAATATCCTATCAAATTAAAACTTGGACTAAAAGCCTATTCCCTACTGACAGAAGAATTTCCGTTATCTGAAAAATTTATACGCAAAACCTCTGATAATGAGTATATTTTAGAAACAAAAGTATGCAGTTATGAAGGAGTGGGAAGATTTGTTCTTGGTCTTTTGGACGATATAAAAGTTGAAGAATCTGAAGATTTGATTAAATTTCTTAAGAAAAGAGTATCAATGTTTGCAAAATAATACTATATTTGCACAGACAAACGGCACTGCCAGGCAGGCGCATATATATATAAGTAATAAATTGAAAGAATGAAATATTATTCACTAAATCATTATCATATCCATCATTACCGTCATAAAATATTGATGGCAAGCATTTTGTATGATATATGATTTAGATTAAGATATATTTTTTCAAAAAGGCTTGCATTTGGCAAGCCTTTTTTATTGAAATTACATTAAACTTTAAATTAAGAGACTCCAGTAAGATGATACGTATTGCACTACAAGCCAAGGGAAGATTAAATGAAGAGAGTATAAACCTTTTGAAAGAGGCTGGTATAAAATTGGAAGAGAGCAAAAGAAAATTACTCTCAAAATCGCCGAACTTTCCGGTTGAAGTATTGTTTTTGCGCGACGATGATATACCTCATGCTGTGGCTAACGGTATAGCGGATGTTGGAATTGTGGGACAAAATGAGGTTATAGAGAGAAATTTTGAGGTTGAAACACTATTCAAATTGGGGTTTGGAAAATGCAGACTCTCGTTGGCAATTCCAAAAAATGAAGATTATACCGATATAACCTACTTCAACAATAAAAAAGTTGCAACATCATATCCCAACATACTATCCAAATATTTTAAGGAAAACAATATCGAGTGCCAGATAGAGCAAATTGCAGGCAGTGTTGAGATAGCCCCCTCCATTGGTATGACAGATGGCATATTTGATATTGTAAGCAGCGGAGGAACACTTGTTTCAAATGGTCTTGCAGAGGTTGAAACAATTATGAAATCAGAGGCTGTTCTTATTGGCAACCTGAATCTTGATTCAGAGAAGAGAAGAATAATAGATGAACTGATATTCAGATTTGAAGCAATTATCAGGAGCAAAGGCAAAAAATATATCCTTGTAAATATTCCTAATGACAAGATAAATGAAGCTCTTGAAATTCTTCCATGTATGAAGAGTCCTACCCTGCTGCCTCTTGCAGACAAGAACTGGAGTGCAATGCATGCTGTGATTGATGAGGATGATATATGGAACAAGAGCAAGAAACTTAAAGAGATTGGTGCAGAAGATATTCTAATACTCTCAATGGAAAAAATGATATTGTAACCCTGTAAAATTACCTGAATATAATGGAAATCATATATAACCCGTCAAGAAGTGAGCTGGACTCGATTCTAAGAGAGAGAAAAGATGGCGCATACTCTCCAAATATAGATATGATTGTAGAGAGTGTTGCAAAAGAGGGAGAAAAAGCACTGCTCTCTTTCATTGAAAAGTATGATGGGATAAAAATGACTGCAGCAGAGCTTCAAGTTACAGAAGAAGAGATTAATGAAGCCGCAAATGAAGTTGGCAGCGAGCTGAAATCTGCAATAAGATGTGCAATTGAGAATGTGGCAAAATTCCATAAAGCACAGAAAAGGGAGGATATAACAGTAGAGACAATGCCGGGAGTGGTATGCAAACAAAAGAGTGTACCAATCAGCAAGGTAGGATTATATATCCCTGGCGGCACAGCACCTTTATTCTCTACTGTAATAATGCTTGCAATCCCGGCAAAACTTGCAGGATGCAGAGAGATTGTTCTTTGTACACCACCATTAAAAAATGGCAAGATTGCATCGGAGGTTCTTTATTGTGCAAAATTATGTGGTGTTACCAGAATCTTCAAAGCAGGAGGACCCGCCGCTATAGCTGCAATGGCATACGGCACAGAAACCCTACCAAGAGTTGACAAGATTTTCGGACCCGGGAACAGCTATGTAACAGCTGCAAAACAGATGGTAGCAAAAGATGTATGCGCCATAGATATGCCAGCCGGTCCATCAGAAGTAATGATAATTGCAGACAGGAGTGCCAATGCCAAATTTATAACTGCCGACTTCCTTGCACAGCTTGAGCATGGAAAAGATAGTCAGGCAATATTGGTCACAACATCGGCAGACCTTGCAAAAGAGACCATTGATGAACTTGATGCACAAATTTCATCATTATCCCGACAGAACTACATACTTGACTCCTTGCAAAAGAGCAAAATAATTGTAGTGGAGAGTGAGGAGGAACTGATTGAAACTGCAAATATCTATGCTCCCGAACATCTTATAATCTGCACAGAAGATTACAATAATACTGTAGGAAAGATAGAGAATGCCGGAAGCATATTTCTTGGCAACTATACTCCGGAAAGTGCCGGAGATTACGCATCGGGAACCAACCATACCCTGCCTACAGGAGGATGGGCCCGCTCTTTCAGCGGAGTAAACCTTGCAAGTTTTACCAAACTTATAACAATACAGGAAATTACCAGTGAGGGACTAAAAAATCTTGCTCCTACAATAGAGAATATGGCGCAAGCCGAAGGTTTGGATGCTCACGCAAACGCTGTTAAAGTTAGATTAAACTGATACAATTATGAAAGATATACGTTCACTCATAAGAGAGAATATAAAAGAACTCCTACCCTACTCAACAGCAAGGGATGACTGCAAAATAAAGATGGAGATCTACCTTGATGCAAACGAGAACCCGTATGAAAATACGGTAAACCGTTACCCATCCCCATTTCAGGAGGAGCTTAAAGCTCTGGTCAGTTCAATAAGGAGAGTTCCTGCAAAGAACATATTCTTGGGTAATGGCAGCGATGAAGCAATTGATCTTGTATATAGAATCTTTTGCGAACCTGGCAAGAGCAGTGTAGCGGTAGTTGCACCGAGTTACGGAATGTATAGTGTAGCTGCCCAAATAAATGATGTAAGGGTCATTGAATCATATCTGAATGAAGATTTTGAACTCGATGCAGAGAAGTTGTTGGGCGATACGGAAGAGGATACAAAAGTCATATTCATTTGTTCACCAAACAATCCGTCGGGAAACCTGCTTGACAAGGAAGAGATAAAAAAAGTCATTACAAACTTCAATGGTATTGTTGTTATTGATGAGGCTTATATAGATTTTGCCAATGATAATGGATTTGCTCAGGAAATTGGGAAATTCCAGAACCTCATTGTACTCCAAACTCTCTCAAAAGCATGGGGTATGGCTGGTTTGAGATTGGGCATTGCCTTTTCATCTGAATTGATTGTCAGCACAATGAATAAGGTAAAATACCCTTACAACATAAGCGTTTTGAACCAATCCAAGGGGGTAGAACTCTTAAAAGATTCAATTGGCACTTTAGAAAATATCAGAACCCTGATAAGTGAACGTAAAAGAGTTACAGAGGAGCTTGAAAAGCTTCAGGCAGTTGAGAAGGTCTTCAAGTCTGATGCCAATTTCCTTCTGGTAAAGTTCAGAGATAAGGATAGGATCTTCAACCTGTTGCAGGAGAATGGAATAATAGTTAGAGACCGCTCCTCATTAAAGCATTGTAAAGATTGTTTGAGAATTACAATTGGAGTACCATCAGAAAATGAGAGATTGATAGGCACACTAAAACAGGATGAGACATTGGAATGCGGTAGCAGTGAGCAACTTGTATCAGGAAGAATGGCAACTGTAAAGAGGAATACAAAAGAGACATCCATTCAAGTTAAAATAGATCTCGACACATTTACTGCACCTTACATAAGAACAGGTCTCTACTTCTTTGACCACATGTTGGAACAGATAGGTTATCATGGTGGAGTAGGTTTGGATATAATTTGTTCCGGTGATCTCAAGACAGGATGCCACCATACTATTGAAGATACAGCAATTGCACTTGGAGAGGCATTGAACAGGGCTCTTGGAGAGAAAAAGGGAATAGAGAGATATGGATTTGCCCTTCCTATGGATGAGTCGGAAGCAACAGTTCTTATTGACCTTGGAGGACGCATTGATTTCAAATGGGAGGTGGAATTCAAGTCCCAATCTGTTGGAGATGTTGCATCTCAGATGTTTGAACACTTTTTCAAATCACTCTCTGAGAATCTCAAATGCAATCTGCACATCAGGGCAAAAGGAGATAATGACCATCACATTATTGAGGGCATTTTCAAAGCATTTGCAAGAGCAATAAAATGTGCAGTAAGAAGAGATGAGTTTGCATACGGAGTTGCAAGCAGTAAAGGAGTTTTATAATATACAATATTACAGATGGTTGGAATTATTGATTACAATACGGGAAATTTAAAATCAGTTCAGAATGCACTTGCAAGATTGAAGGCCGATTATATAATAACATCTGATTTGACCCTCCTTTCAAGATGCAGCCAGATAATTTTACCTGGTGTGGGAAATGCAGCCTGGGCAATGGAAAATCTCAAGAAGAGCGGATTGGCAGATGCCATAAAACTCTTTACCCAGCCCGTTTTGGGAATATGCCTTGGAATGCAGATTATGTGTAGATTTTCTGAAGAGGACAATACGCCCTGTTTGGGAATATTTGACAATGAAGTGAAACATATATGTAATTGCACCAATGAGAATATCAAAATTCCCCATATTGGATGGAATAATATAGATAAGTTGGATTCCGCGCTCTACAACAATGTTTCAGATGGCGAATATGTATATTTTGTTCACTCATATTGTGCAGATGTCAACAGGAATACAATTGCAAGATGCCATTATGGTACAGAGTTCAGCGCCTCCCTTAAAAAAGATAATTTTATGGGGTGTCAGTTTCATCCGGAAAAGAGTGGTGCTACAGGAGAAAAGATTATAAGGAACTTTTTAGAAATGAAATTATGATAGAGATTATTCCAGCAATAGACTTGATTGACGGCAAATGTGTTAGACTAAGCCAGGGCGATTACAGCAAATGCAAAATATATAGTGGCAATCCGCTTGATATTGCAAAAGAGTTTGAGGATTGTGGAGTAAAAATGTTGCATATAGTTGATTTGGATGGTGCCAAATCATCTGCCCCAATAAATTTGAGAGTATTGGAGAAGATAGCCTCCCATACCGGACTCAAACTGGAATTTGGAGGTGGCATAAAGTGTTCAGACGCACTCAAGAAGGCCTTTGACGCGGGCGCATACAGAGTTATCTGCGGAAGCATTGCCTGCAATGAACCTGAGATTTTTTTGGAGTGGTTAGACCACTATGGTGCGGAGAAACTTGTATTTGGAGCAGATCTTAAAGATGGAAAACCAGCTGTAGCAGGTTGGCTCGAACTTGGAAACGCCTCAATTGAGTCTCTTCTTGACAGATTTATAGAAAAAGGGTTACGTACAGCTATTGTTACAGACATAAGCAGGGACGGAATGTTGGCAGGACCTTCATTTGAGTTGTACGAAAAACTTATGGAGAACTACAAAGAACTTGACATTATTGCCAGCGGAGGAGTAAGGGGACTCAAAGATATCACCAAGCTTAATGAGATGGGAATAAAAGAGGTAATTGTAGGCAAAGCAATTTACGAGGGAAGGATAACATTGAAGGAGCTTGAAAAATTCATTAATGCAATATAACAGAGAGAGTATGCTTGCAAAAAGAATAATTCCTTGCCTCGACATAAAAGATGGGAAGACAGTAAAGGGGGTAAATTTCATTAATCTTCAAAATGTTGGAGATCCGGTTGAGCTTGCAGTGCAATATTGTAACGAGATGGCAGATGAACTTGTATTTCTTGACATAAGTGCAACTGTAGAGGGAAGAAAAACCTTTGCCGAACTGGTTGAGCGTATAGCGGAACATATAAACATACCATTTACAGTTGGAGGAGGCATCTCTACTGTTGAAGATGCGGAGAGACTTCTTAAAGCTGGGGCCGACAAAATCTCAATTAACACAGCTGCCGTAAAAAATCCTCAATTAATTGATGATCTCAAGGAAAAGTTCGGTTCACAATTTATTGTAGTTGCAATTGATGCAAAGAAGATTGGCAACAGATGGATGGTGACAACCCATGCAGGCAACAATGTAACAAAACTGGAGCTCTTCAGTTGGGCAGAAGAGGTTGAAAAGAGAGGCGCAGGTGAGATTCTCTTCACATCAATGGATCACGACGGCACAAAGCAAGGGTATGCAAATGAGGCATATAAAGAGCTGTCGGGAAGAGTGGGAATACCTGTAATAGCATCGGGTGGCGCTGGAAAAATAGAGGATATTATTGATGTATTGGGAGAAAAAGGGTGTGCAGATGCTGCTCTGGCTGCCTCAATATTCCATTATGGTGAAATAAGGATTCCAGTTTTGAAGGAGGCTCTAAAAAAGAGTGGAATAGCAGTCAGATAAGAGTCAAATTTAAGAAAATCAAATATTTAATATAGTCGAAACCATGAAAGAAGCAGAAAAATATATGAATTTTGAGATAAATGAAATAGAGTTTTCAAAGAGCGGTAACGGGCTTGTACCAGTAATTGTTCAGGATGCAAATACAC
>JAFZFL010000127.1 GCA_017555925.1 Bacteroidales bacterium
TTGAGCAATGTGCTCTTGCCGGCGCCGCTGGCTCCAACAATGCTCACCACCTCGCCCTTGGCCACCTGCAGAGACACCCCTTTGAGCACCTGAAGGTCTCCGAATGATTTGTGTATGTTTTCCAGTTGGATCATATTCTGTTGCTTTGATTTACAAAGGTATTTAAATAAATTCATTTATTACATCAAATTGCCGAATATAATTACGCCAAATTACCGAAAAACATTAATCCAAATTACCGAATAATGAGTTTTTGATTAACTTTGTTGTATTAAATGCTTTGATTTATGGATGGTTACAAACATAGAGTAATGGATAGCCTGCTTGAAAGGAAATTGCAGGCTAAAGGGGCGGTGTTGATAGAGGGGCCTAAATGGTGCGGTAAAACAACTACTGCAGAGGAGATTGCTGCCAGTAAAATAATGTTGGCCCGAACAGATGTGAAAAATAATTTTAAGAGCTTGTTGGAAATAGATACAGATGCAGCACTGCAGGGAGATACACCAATGCTTATTGACGAGTGGCAGACTGTACCTAAATTATGGGATGCAGTAAGATATACTGTTGATCATCGCCGTAAAATGGGACAGTTTATATTAACGGGTTCTGCTGTCCCGGACAAAGAGGCTGAAGCGGAAAGAGAGCATTCTGGAACAGGTCGTTTTGCTTGGTTGACAATGCGCCCTATGACTTTATTTGAGTCGGGAGATTCAAACGGTAAAGTAAGTCTTGAATATCTTTTCACTAATCCAGAAAAAATATTGGAGAGAAATGAACTCAAATTGCAAGATATAGCGTTCTTGATTTGCCGGGGAGGTTGGCCAATGGCTGTCGGATTGCCTGAGGAGGCAGCTTTAGAACAGGCTTTTGACTATTATGATGCTGTAACCAAAGAGGATATAACCAAGGTAGATGGCGTTAAAAGAGCATCAGAACGGGTACAACGCCTGATGAGGGCGTATGCCAGACATCAGGGAACACAAGCATCCATTGCAACTTTGAAGGATGATCTGAAAAATAATGATACCGCAACTCTTGATGAGGATACCATAAGTTCTTACCTGGAAGCATTGAGGAAAATATTTGTTGTGGAAGATTTGCCGGCATGGAATCCTAATCTTCGTTCAAAGACAGCAATTCGTACTGCTGATACACGCTATTTTGTTGATCCATCCATTGCAACAGCAGCATTAGGTTTAGGACCGGCTGATTTGATGAGTGACTTAAAGACGATGGGATTTTTCTTTGAGGCTATGTGTATAAGAGACTTGCGTGTGTTTGCAGAAGCATTGAATGGTAAGGTGTATCATTATCGCGATAAAACAGGTTTAGAGTGCGATGCTGTAATACATCTCCGTAATGGGCAATATGGCCTTATAGAGATTAAACTTGGCGGAGAGACTTTAATAAAGGAAGGTGTGGAAACATTAACGTCTTTAGCAAACCAAATTGACACCGCACGGATGAAGGTCCCTGCTTTCAAGATGATTTTAACAGCAACCGGCGAATATGCCTATCGTCGCCCAGAAGACGGAATTTACATAATCCCGATAGGATGTTTGGGACTAAATTTATAGGAAAACGCACCTGGGTTTTCAGACATAAAACAGGCTTGTAAGAAAAATTTCTTTCAGGCCTGTTTGTTGTTTTTTATAAACCGCTGAGATTGTGTTGTTTATCTAAAGCATTCAAGAACTGCCGTGTAAGACTGTTTTACGGTCCGGCGCCTATTTTTTACAATTTTAAAAGGTAAATTTGTAAAAACTTGTTGAAGCAAAACCCATGAGGCAGCTTGTCATCACACTACTTATAGTTATTTCATTTGTTTCTTGCAGCAACACTTACAGCCAGCTGCAGGAAATAGAATCATACATAGAAGATGACCCCAAAAGGGCACTGGAGGAGATTAGAAATCTTAATCCCGACAATTTCCTGTTCTCCCAAAGGACCAAGGCAAAACACGCCCTGCTCCACTCCATGGCCCTTGACAAAAACTACATAGACCTCACCACCGATTCCATCATTGCCCCAGCTGTGATGTACTATTCAAAGCACGGCTCCGCAGATGACAGGTTGCTGATGCATTATTATATGGGGAGGATATATGCAAATGCGGGGAATCTTGACAAGGCAGCTATTGAATATACAAGGGGAGAGGAATTGGTAGATGATGCGGAAAATAAGGTGGCGGCAGGCAGGTTGTATACAGTCTTTGCTACTGTATACAACAAGACTAACAATGCTAAAAAAGAGATAGAGTATGCACAGAAAGGATATGCCTTTTTTAAAGAGATGAATTATATTGAACGTTCGGAAGTAGCAAAAGGTAAATTAGCTATGGCATATGCAAATAACCGAGTTTTCAATGAGGCAGATTCTTTATTTGAAGAGTGTTTGGAAGCTTTAACCGAAGATACAGTATCAATGGCAAAGTATTTAGGACATTATGCCCGGTTAAATGTTTTAAAGCCTGATCCGGAGCCGGAGAAAGCAATATTGTTATTGGAAAGGCGGCGCAAAGAATATAATAAAGCTTTGACCCCCGGCTTATATTGTGTGTATGCATATGCCCTGCAGCAATTAGGCAGGTTAGATGAGTGTGATAATATATTGGAGCAACTTAAGGAAA
>JAFZFL010000128.1 GCA_017555925.1 Bacteroidales bacterium
GATGGCGCAATTGAGGCATTGACTAAAGCTTCTGAGCTTGGACAAGCTGCAAACGCTGCAAAACAATTGGGTACTATCTATGCTAAAAAAGCACAAGCTGCTTACAAAGCAAAAGATAACCAGGGCACTCTTGACAACGTACTTAAAGCTAAAGAGTACGGCTATACTAAAGTTAACCTTTATGGTGGTATGGCAGCTTTCAACCTAAAGAAATATGATGAGGCTATCCAACTTCTTGAGGGTGACTCTTCTGTAAATGCAAAATACTACTTGGCAAAAACTTACGAGGCAAAAGGAAACAATGCAAAAGCTTGTGAATACTACAAACTTATTGTTAATGATGCAAAACTTGGTGAGTTTGCCAAATCAAAAGTAGGCACACTATGCAAATAGAGCTTGAGCTTCTTGCTCCGGCTAAAAATAGAGACATCGGCATTGCGGCTATAGACTGTGGTGCCGATGCCGTATATATTGCAGGACCACAATTTGGAGCACGCGAAGGGGCCGGCAATCCTATCTCTGAGATTGCAGAGTTGGTCGCTTATGCCCACAAATTTGGGGTAAAGGTCTTTATGACGGTAAACACTATCCTGTATGACAATGAGCTTGCCGAGGCCGAAAAGATAATAAAAGAGGCATATCAGGCGGGAGTTGATGCAATAATTGTACAGGATCTGGGTGTTCTGAAGTTGGATCTTCCCCCTGTCCCATTACATGCTTCAACACAAACAAACCTCAGGAGCCCCGAGCAGGCCCAATTTCTTAAAAGCCTTGGATTTGAGCGTCTTATTTTGGCAAGAGAATTGAGCCTCAACCAAATCTCTGCCATAAAAAAGGCTACCGATACAGATATAGAAACCTTTGTACACGGAGCTTTGTGTGTAAGTTACAGCGGCCAATGTTATTTGAGCCACAAACTTACCGGAAGAAGCGCCAACAGAGGTTCTTGCGCCCAGGCTTGCCGTTCGCTTTATACTTTGACTGACAGCAGCGGAAAAATTATCCTTAAGGATACCCCTATACTTTCACTCAAGGATTTTAACTTGAGCAACCGCATACCAGAACTTGTAGAGGCTGGAGTAACCTCATTCAAAATAGAGGGCAGATTAAAAAATATCTCATACATCAAAAATATTGTAAAGCTCTACCGGCAGAAGATTGATGAGTTCCTCAGCAACAATCCCCAATATAAGAGGGCATCATTAGGAGAGGTGAACGGAGGCTTCAATCCAGATGCGGACCTCACTTTCAATAGGGGATATACAGAGTTTTTCATAGATTCGCAACGTGGAAGATGGCGCAGTACAGATGGAGCAAAGTACTTGGGGGAGTATATAGGAACTGTTACGCGATGTAGCAAAGAGCGTAACGGCAATTTGCAGTTTGAATACAGACTTGCAGATACATCTGTCCAACCAATATCCAATGGCGACGGCCTCTGCTTTGTATCACAAAGTGGAGAGATTTCAGGTGTACGTGCCAACAGCTGCAACGGATTACGGGTATCCACTACGGAAAAATTGATTATTCAGGAGAGATCCAAACTTTTCAGAAATTACAACATTCTCTTTGAAAGGGAACTCGAAAGGAATATGCCTAAAAGGCTTATACCAGTATCACTGCATTTGAAAAATTGTAATGATGACATTGTTATTACCGCAGAGTGGGGAAAAGGAAATGATGTGCAGAGAGATTGTGTAACCATGCGGCTCGGCGAAGCTCTTGAAGTTGCTTCAAACAGAGACCTGGCAGTCAAAAATCTGCATTCCCAATTGGGAAAAAGCAGCGGCATATTCAAGTTCTCGCTTGAGAAGATTGATGAGGATGTGACAATTCCATTTTTGCCTATAGGAAAGATTAATGAGCTCAGAAGGGAGCTTGCCCAGATGGTTGCTGATAAAATTGAACAGGCCACCCTGATTGAGCGTCAATACAGGCAAGAGCATACCATTGAACTCAGAAAGAGAGCAGAAGAATCTGCCTATATAAAAACTCCGCTTGGCACTACCCCCGATTACAGGGCAAATTGCTCAAACAAACTGTCGGGAAGGGTATATGAAAGCAGAGGTGCAGAGAGGGTTTTGCCGGCATTTGAGCTTAAGGAGGAGAGCAATGCAGAGCTTATGCGTTCAAAATATTGCATAAAATATGAGTTGGGATTGTGTCCCAATTATAAAATAACTGCGGCAAATGACAAGGGTTATGTGAACAGGATTGGAAAGACCGGAATTAAAGAGCCGCTTATTCTACTGAATGGCAAAAACAGGCTGCAACTTAAATTTGACTGCAGCATTTGCGAAATGGTAGTAATTGGATAAAAATATGTAATTTTACGCCATGCAATTTTCTGAGGTCATAGGACAGGAGAGGATTATTGAGAACCTGCGCAATATGGTGGACAGCGGCAGAGTTCCGCACGCTATTCTTTTTACGGAGAGAATGGGTTATGGGGCACTGCATATTGCCTTGGCTACAATCTCTTATATGTTCTGCCAGAACAGCAATGGCGGTGATTCCTGCGGAGTCTGCAACCAGTGCAGCAAAACAGGCAAGTTGGTGCATCCCGACCTGCATTTTACGTTTCCAATAAACACATCAACGCTGGTGGGTAAAGAGAAGAGAGCGGAGATTGATGAGTTTTATCCATTATGGCGCAAGCTTGTAAAGGATAATCCGTGGTTTGGAGAGCAGGAGCTATACGAAGCTATTGGCATTGAGAACAAATTTGGCAATATAAGTGTTAATGAGGCCAATGCCATAATGCGCAAATTGGGGCTGAGTTCTTTTGAAGGCGGAATTAAGGTAATGCTGATAATGTTTCCCGAGAGAATGAATCAGGAGGCTGCCAACAAGTTGCTCAAGTCGCTAGAGGAGCCACAGCCCGACACCTACTATTTTTTGATCTCCCATAACCCGTCAAAGATTATTGCCACCATTCTAAGCAGATGCCGGATTATTGAAGTTCCTCCAATTGAGGGGGAGGTATTGGCTGGAGCACTGGAGAATAATTGCTCATTGAATGGCACTGAAGCCGCCTTTTGTGCCAAATGTTCAGGAGGAAGCTATGGGAAGGCCCTGGAACTGCTTAAACAGACAAACGAAGAGAGCGAAAACCGCACCATCTTTATAAAGATGATTGAATTGGGTATAGCCAAAGATCTTGTAGGGATGTTTGATATATGGGAATCTCTGGCCGCAAAGGGCAAGGAGGCCCAAAAGAGCTTCTGCATAGAGGCCCTTGAGGTTTTAAGGAAATTATATATGATTCATTTGGGTCTCGACAGTATCTCATACATCCATAACAGGGAGAGGGAGATACTTGTACAGCTGTCGGGAAGAGTGAAAAAAGATTTTTTTGAAAAGGGATACAATTTTCTAAACTCTGCTATTGAGAGCATTGAAAGAAATGTCAATCCCAAATTTATTTTCTGCGATTTGTGCAATCGCATCTACTATAATGCATGATATGGATATGAATAAAATTTACGATTGTCAGAGAGGTTGTGAGATTACACATAACGATAATGGAGAGGCCTCTTGTTCGTATAACCCAAGATGTTGTAAATTAAGTGTTTTTGACTGGCTTGCAGGTATTACACAGGAGGATGTTGCCAATCTTTTTGAAGTTAGGTTCAAAAATACCAGGAAGGGATTATATAAGAATGAGTCCGGACAAAACCTCAGGATTGGCGAATTTGTAGTTGTTGAGGCGCAGACAGGGTATGACCTTGGAATTATTACTCTTGCAGGGGCAGTTGTTGCGCGTCAGCTCAAAAGAGACAGAATAAATCCCGAAACATACGAATTCAAGAAGATCTATCGCAGGGCACGTCCTGCTGATATTGAGAAGTGGCAGGAGGCTATAGCACGAGAGCATAAGACAATGATCCGTTCCAGACAGATGGCTGCAGATCTTGAACTTAATATGAAAATTGGAGACGTTGAGTTTCAAGGAGACGGCTCTAAAGCCATTTTCTACTATATAGCTGATGAAAGGGTAGATTTCAGACAACTGATAAAGAACTTTGCAGAAGAGTTCAGAATCAGAATTGAGATGAAGCAGATTGGTGCCCGTCAGGAGGCGGGTTTGATTGGCGGTCTTGGAGTTTGCGGACAAGCTCTATGCTGCTCAAGATATATGAATGATTTCCAATCAATTACAACCCAGGCCGCAAGATGTCAAGATCTCTCATTGAACCCACAGAAGCTTGCCGGACAGTGTGGCAAACTAAAATGCTGTATAAACTACGAAGCTGCAGCATATATAGATGCCCAAAACAGCTTGCCACGTGTTCATGAACCACTTCAACTTGAAGATGGAGAGGCTTTCCTACATAAGACAGATATATTGCGCGGAATTATGTGGTTCTCCTATGATGCCCACAACATGGCAAACATGATAGCCCTGAATGCCGACCAGGTAAGAAGCATAATTGAGCAGAACAAGAAGGGCAAGAAGGCAACATCACTATTGGAGAGCAGAGATAAAGATAAATCTCCTGAATTTTTGAGTGCAGCCGGAGAGGAGAGCATCTCACGCTTCGATGAAGCAAAAGCGCCCCGTAAAAAGGGAAACAGAAACAAAAAGAACAAGAAAAAACAATAATGGCCCGCATAGTTCCATATCTTCTGATAATGGTTGCTGCTGTAGTCTCCTGCACAACAAGGCCACTGCAGCTCTCCCATTTTAAAGAGCTTGAAATATCAAAGGGTATGGATAAAGGCGTGGAACTGGCACTTGATCTGGAAGACACAACAAATATCATTATGCTGCAGATATGCATGCAGATCCATAACCGCCATGCAATAAACAGCAATCAGACAATACCTGTCATTATTGAAACGCTCTCTCCAGACAGCACACTTTATAGGGAAGAGATAGAATTGCCACTTAATGTATATCTGAACACCTCCAGCCATACACTTGCCGGCGGTATAAGGAACTATCAGTGGCCATACAGAAAAAACATCAGAAACCATACCCCGGGCCGATGGAGATTCAACATCTCCCCAGCCGGTCCGTCGGGAGAGGGATCAATTTATAAAGAGATTACAGGAGTGGGAATTTCCTGCAAAAAAGAGGAGCTTGACCAATGAGTTCAAAAGACAAACTTAGAAAATTCAGAGAGAACGAGACATTCGGGTGTCTCTTCCAACCCAAGACTGAAGAGGTTCTTGGCAAACCATACAGCATGCGCGGCAAATGGGGTAAAGAGGTATTTGGCAACAACAATCCCATAACCCTTGAACTTGGATGCGGCAAGGGGGAGTATACCATTGCTCTTGCACAGAAGTTTCCCGACAGAAACTTCATTGGCATTGACATTAAGGGTGCACGTTTGTGGAAAGGTGCCAAATTTGCTACGGAGAACAAAATGAAGAATGTCCTCTTCATAAGGACTCGCATTGAATTCATCACCTCACTTTTTGATGCCGGAGAGATTTCAGAAATCTGGATCACCTTCCCCGATCCCCAGCTCAAACGTCCACGCAAACGCCTTACAGGTACAATGTTCCTTGAGCGATACAAACAATTTTTGCCTGAAAATGGAATCATAAACCTCAAAACCGACAGCAAATACCTTCATAACTATACCTTGGCCCTTGCACAACAGAATAGCCTTGATATTCTTGAAGCCAACAATGACATTTACGGTTCGGGAAGAGCAGATGAGATTCTCTCTATAAAAACCTTCTATGAGGCCCATTACATTAAGAGAGGCCTTGAAATTACCTATCTTGCATTCATGCCTGACAACACTGCTCCGCTCATTGAGCCCCAGTGGGATGAAGAGTATTGGGAAGTTGAAGAGGCCAAAGGAAGAGAGAATACCCCTGCAAACAAAGGTTAAAAAAAACGCTCTTGTCATCACAAGAGCGTTATTTGCAAACTTGAACTCCTTTATTTGATTACGCCAAGCTCTTTACCAATCTTGGTAAATGCTGCAATTGCTTTATCCAAGTGTTCAATTTCATGACCTGCAGAGATTTGCACACGTATTCTTGCCTGACCTTTAGGAACTACAGGATAGTAGAAACCCACAACATAGATACCCTCCTCCAACAGTTTTTCGGCCATTTGCTGAGATAGTTTTGCATCATATAGCATAACTGCACAAATTGCCGATTGGGTAGGTTTGATATCAAAACCTGCCTCTTTCATTTTGGCAACAAAATAGTCTGTATTGCTGTGAAGTTTATCTTGAAGCTCATTGGTACGCGCCATCATATCAAACATGGCAACTCCTGCCGCAGCTACCATTGGAGGAATTGAGTTTGAGAACAAGTATGGACGTGAACGTTGGCGCAACATTGCAATGATCTCTTTTTTACCGGTTGTAAATCCACCGATTGCACCACCAAATGCCTTACCTAAAGTTCCTGTAAGAATCTCAATTTTTCCTCTAAGGTTATATTGCTCAGTTGTACCTCTACCGGTTTTACCAACCACACCTGCAGAGTGAGATTCATCAACCATAACCATTGCATCATACTTCTCTGCAAGCTCATAAATCTTGTCAAGCGGAGTAACATTACCGTCCATAGAGAATACACCATCAGTTACAATAAGTCTGTGGCGTTGCGCCTGTGCAAGTTTAAGACAGTTCTCCAACTCCTCC
>JAFZFL010000129.1 GCA_017555925.1 Bacteroidales bacterium
AAAACAAAAAAGCCCAACTTTTCAGTTGAGCTTTCTGTGCGGGCGAAGGGACTCGAACCCCCACGCCTCTCGGCACTAGATCCTAAGTCTAGCGCGGCTACCAATTACGCCACGCCCGCAGGTCCGTGATTGGGACTGCAAAGGTAGATATATTTTTTACAATTGCAACATTTTTTTTGATTTTTTTCTCATTTTTAGATTACACCAAAATTGTAGCTCCGGTATGGAAGAACTCTATGCCGGGGATTCTCTCTTTCAGTAGCTCTTTGGCAGGGTCGCTTGTGCAATGGCCTGTGATTATACGCGGTCTGTTGGTTGTGACTGCGGCTATATTATTGTTGATGTCAGTGTAAAATGCTTCATTGAACTCTTTGGTAAAGGTTTCAATCTCTTGGA
Organism: Bacteroidales bacterium; assembly: GCA_017555925.1. The sequence goes on from JAFZFL010000129.1 coordinate 397, forward strand.
TAACTTGTGGAGAGTCTATGAAGTGAAGGCCGCCAATGAAGGCTGCAATCCTCTTCTCGCCAGTAAAGTCAATACATGATTCCATTATGTTTATTGCTCCGCAATGGGAACAGGATGAGATAATTACAAGACCTTCAGGTGTATTGATGACAAGGACCTGTTCGTGGGTGAAATCATCAGGCTCGGGTGTGAAACCGTTAGATTGGGGTGTGGTGGCCGTGGTGTTTGATTTGGTGAGATAGCAGTTGCCGTATGGTTTTGACCATTTGTGGCAGCTGTTGCCTACTATTGCAATATTTTTGCCTATCTGCATTCCGATAGATCCAATGCTCCCATCTTGTAAAGGGGTGTACTTCCTGTAAAAATTTGTAAAGATAAATCTGTCGGGATAATTGTTGGGAAGAGAATGGTCTGTGCTCATAGCTCTCCAATAACCCCTGCGGCCAGAAAAGTAGAACTCTTCAAATATGGTCTGGGATGCGTATATTTTTTTGTCGGGAATATTGTTCAGAAACTCTTCCAAACCTCCTGTATGGTCTGAGTGTCCGTGTGAGATAAAGGCAAAATCGACATTGTTCAGATCTAACCCCATCTCCCGTGCATTTTGCAAAAAGAGACCGGAGGCTCCCATATCACATAAAATTGTGGCTTCATTGGTTTCAATGAGCATTGAGAGCCCGTGTTCACATTTGAGGGCAGGCAATTTTTTGCTTCCCGACAGATTGTCTGACAGAATGTGAATTTTCATAATATCTCTTGTTGCTACAATATTTGTGCTGTGTGATTTTTTGTGTCAACCTTTTCAATTATCTTCTCCAGGATGCCCTCTTCGTTGAAGATGAATGTACGGCGCATAGTGCCCATATAGGTTCTGCCATAGAGCTTTTTCTCACCCCACACACCAAAATCCTGCTGCATTTGTGTTGTGGTGTCTGCAAGAAGTGTGAATGGAAGCGAGTTCTTTTCAATGAATTTCACGTGCGAGGCGGCGCTGTCTTTGCTTACACCTACAACATTGTAACCGGCAGCCACAAGTGCCTGATAATTATCTCTTAGGTTGCAGGCCTGAGCGGTACACCCGGAGGTGTTGTCTTTTGGGTAAAAATATATGATTGTTTTCTTTCCAATAAAATCTGTTGAACTTACGCTGTTGCCGTTCTGGTCAATTACAGAGAATTCCGGCATTTTATCTCCAATCTTTAACATAAATGAGCTTTACTTATTTTTTTTGAGTCTACAAATATAATAATTTGACAAAATTGATGGGAAATTTTGATTGTTTTTGGCAGTAGGGGAATAACGGTAGATGTAAAAGGCTAAATTTGTACCTTGAACCAAATTTTTAAAATTATGTCCCAGATTAAATTTTTCTCAGGAGAGGAGATTCCTCTAGAATTGCACAAAGTGAGAATAGTGCAGAAATTGAATTTAGTTCCTATTGAAAGAAGAAGAGATGCAATTAAGGAAGCAGGTTACAATACATTCAAATTGGGCACCAAAGATGTATTCCTTGATATGCTAACAGATAGTGGTACCAATGCAATGAGTGACAACCAGCTTTCAGCTATGATGCGTGCAGATGATGCATATGCGGGTTCGCAATCTTTTGAGCGTCTTGTAAAAGGTGTTGAAGATGTGCTTGGGAAGAAATACTTCTTGCCTGTACACCAGGGACGAGCGGCAGAAAACATCATTGCACGTACATTTGTAAAACCAGGACAGGCTGTGCTTACCAATTATCACTTTACAACTACTCTTGCACACGTTAATGAAGTTGGCGGTAAAGTAATTGAGTTGTTGAAGGATGAGGCCCTTGTGCTTAATTCCAATAACCCTTTCAAAGGAAATATTGATATAGACAAACTTGTTGAGGCAATTGAAACAGAGGGTGCAGAGAACATTTCATTCATCCGTATGGAGGCCTCTACAAACCTTATTGGCGGACAGCCATTTTCCATTAGAAATATGATGGATGTAAGACAGGTTGCCGACAAATATGGAATTATGCTTATACTTGATGCCAGCCTTCTTGGAGAGAATGCATATCTTGTAAAACAGAGAGAGGAGGAGTGGAAAGAGAATACTATGGCAGATATTCTTAAGATGATTACAGGGCTGGCTGATATAGTATATTTCTCTGCCAGAAAACTCACTTCATCTCGTGGTGGTGGAATTTGCACCAACCGTAAGGATTATTACAAACAGATGGAACCGCTTATTACTCTGTTTGAGGGCTTCCTTACTTATGGAGGTATTTCAATCAGGGAGATTGAAGCAATGGCAACAGGTATCTATGAGACTACAGATGAAACTATGATAAGCCAAAGTGTAGACTTCATCAGATATTGTGTAGAGAGTGCTGTTAAGGCCGGTATTCCTATGGTAACCCCTCCAGGTGTGCTTGGTGCGCACGTGAATGCAGGTGAGTTCTGCAGCCATATTCCACAGACCGAGTATCCGGCAGGTGCGCTTACAGCTGCATTCTATTTGTGTTCAGGCGTAAGAGGTATGGAGCGCGGTACTGCATCGAGTGTAAGAGATGAGAATGGAAATGAGGTTCTTGCAGATGTGGAGCTTATGAGGCTTGCTTTCCCAAGAAGAGTATTTACACTTTCTCAAACCAAATATGTGGTTGACCGTTTGAGCTGGTTATATGAGAACAGACACCTTATTGGAGGTCTTAAATTCTCTTATGAGCCAAGTATCTTGCGCTTCTTTATGGGTGAACTTGTACCTACATCCGACTGGCCTTCAAAGATTGTACACAAATTCCGTCAGGATTTTGGTGACAGCTTGTAAGAAGAGTTTCTTGTAGCACTGCATACATTGTTTTGCTACATTTGCATATAAATTGAAAGGGATTCCAGAGCTTTTTGAAAGTTTGAGGAATCCCTTCATTTGTTTATATTCTCTATTCTATTCCGTTCTGTTCTGTTCTGTCCTATCCTGTCCTGTTGTCTTCTCTTCTGTTATTTTTTCTGCTTGAAGAGCCATTTCATAAAATCGGGATAGTTGAAGGCAGGATTCCAACTGTTATGGGTGCAGCCTGCGAACTCTATATACTCTACATCAACTCCATACTCTTTTAATGCTTTATATGCCTCTCTTGAGCCCTGAACTGTAACTGATGCGTCTGCATCTCCGTGGAAGATACGCCAGGCAACACCTTTTGTGTTCTTTAGTCTCTGTGGATTTACCGATCCGCATATTGGAATGGCAGCTGCAAATTTCTGCGGGTATCTTGCAACAATGTCAAAAGTAGCAATACCTCCCATTGACAATCCCATAATGTAGACTCTCTTTGAATCTACATTTGGAAGAGCTATATATGAATCTATAAGCTCCATAAGTAGAGTAACTATTGGAGCTTGTGGCGGGTCCAATGGCATATCTGCAGGAACAAGTGTCTCCAAACGTGGCATATAGGCTCCAGGTACGCCCTCCGGACATTGTGGGAAAAGTACATAAGCAGGATATTTCTCTCTGTTTACCGGGTTAAGAAACTGTCCGCTTCCGTGAAAAAGTTGGGCCTCATTGTCGTTGCCGCGCTCTCCCGATCCGTGAAGAAAAATTACCAAAGGATATTTCTTACCACTCGTTGAAGATTTTGCCACCTCTTCCGGTATGAGATATCTGTAAAGAAGGGTATCACCTGTAGTTTGGGAAATGAAATTCCCCTTTTCATAAGTTACCTGCTCTTTCTTATAGGATGTCTGCTGAGCATTGAGAACAATTGCACCCAACAATATTGCAACAGTAAATAGAATTTTTTTCATAGTTATGATTATATATGTGATTATATATGTGATTATAGATGTGATAATTTCAGGTAAAGTTACTCAAGAAAATCTACCGATGCTTCTTTTTTTGGGGGGGCATGCTCCCAAAAGGCAAAAGATGGCTAATTTTTTCCTGTCGGGAACATATTTTTTGCGGTCATGTTTTTTCAATTGCTCCTTGCTATGGTCCTGGCCAAAAGAAAAAACTTTTTACGTTGAACCGAATAAACAGGTAAAATGGTAATCTGGACAAAAATAAAACAAAAAAGCCCAACTTTTCAGTTGAGCTTTCTGTGCGGGCGAAGGGACTCGAACCCCCACGCCTCTCGGCACTAGATCCTAAGTCTAGCGCGGCTACCAATTACGCCACGCCCGCAGGTCCGTGATTGGGACTGCAA
>JAFZFL010000130.1 GCA_017555925.1 Bacteroidales bacterium
AAAGGTCTCTGGACAAGCATAGAGTGCAGGGGAAGCGCACTTCCTGCAGCAGTTGTTCCTGCACAGATTCTTGATTATGTAAAGAAAAACTATCCAGATACCGAAATCAGAAAGATTGACAAGGAGGATAGGGGAGGTTATGAAGTTGAACTTTCTAATAATATGGAACTTAAGTTCAACAGCTCATATAAACTTGTAGATATTGATATGTAGTGTATTTCAGCCCTTTTTGTACTCTTCAATAAAGAGCTCAAGAGGGCCTTCAATACCAAGTTTCTTCAATAGCCTTGATTTTTTGTTGTACACTGTTCCCAGGTTTGTTGTATTGAAGAGTACAGCAATCGACATGGTAGAGTACTTTGCACAAATCAAAGCTATCAGACACTCATCATCGGGAGTGATTTTAATGTTAGGGTAATCCTCTTTAATCCTTCCGGTGATGTTGTTGTATTTGCGGTTTATTATTGTGCATATATCGTCAAGATTGCTGTTGGTTGTCTTGTCAAGTTCCATTGCCTCCTTGAAGTGTTTTATGAACTTGTCGGGAGATTCAATAAACTGATATGAACTGCTCAGAAGCTTGTTTACGGTATCGAGTCTGTGTTGCAGGGACTCCATAAGTTTGGCATCTTCATGGCGCTGTTTTTCGGCATTGCTTTCAAGGAGGTTATTAATGGTTGCATTCTCATTTCTAAGCTGTTCAACCAGGTTGTTGTACTGCTCCACTTCTTTACGCTTCTTCTGTATAATGAGTATGATAGATATGACAGCCAGTAGAAGTGTCAGTCCGGCAATGAAAATTATATATAGTCTTGACTGCGCCTGATCGGATGCTATTTGCTCCTGAATCTCAAGTTGTTGCAGATTGTACTCATTCTCAATGTTAGCCATGTTGCTGAATGCTCTGGAGGTTCTTACAGAGTCTGTATACCTGTTTTCCAGAATCTCATAATGGAGGGCTTTATCATGCTCCTTTGTAGTAGTATAATAATCTGACAAAAATACATACTGCTTTATATTGCTCCATGTATACCCGTACATGTCATACATCTCTTTTGCCTCTTTGGTTTGGTTAAGACCCAAATATGCCTCTGCGACCCTATATGTTATATTGGTATTATGATTATAGAACCTTGTCTTTTCCCATAACAGCAGTGTGCTTTGGAATTTTCCTTCATAGTTATTGAGTGCCATAAGGCAGGCATAGTTGTTAATGTTTAAAGGCTGAGTAAATGGTGAAGGGGAACCTGAGATGGCCAATGATTTTCTGAGGTAATATCTTGCGCTGTCGGGAAGGGAGTATATGTACATAGAGCCAATCTGGCTGTACAATATTGGCAAAAGAGTGGTATGTTTTGTTTGTGCCTTGTACATCTCTATAGCCTTACGGTACTTTGAGGTAATGATTGAGTCATTTGAGTAGATGAGTCTGTGCAGTTCGGCCATTCTCAAATAGAGATTGTAGCCTATAATACTGTCTGGAGAGTTGAAAAGTTCCTCTTCGGCCATTTTGTATAGAGTGAGAGCCTTGCTGGGCATACCGTTTATAACATAGGTAGTACCTGTGTACAAATGTGTTACAGCGGGGTGACTGGCCTCTTCGGCAGGTAATAAAAATGATACACTTTTTCTCTTGCCGGATGTATTTTTGCTGGCCTCCCTGCTGAATGCAGGAAATATTGAAGAGGTTCCTGAAAAGTTGGATACAGGAACTATAGTGTCATAATTGTCTGAAGTGCGTTTTTTGATATGCGTATATTTGTCCGGTTCCAAGATAAGAAGCGGATAGCTTGGCTTGTAGTTCTTGATATCGTTTAGGTATGGATTATATCTCTCCATCAAGGTGTTGGGAATTGTGTCTATCTCGATGGTCAAAAGAACTTGATCTTTTATTTTTTCACACGATATTGTTACATCTTTGTCAATTTCTTCTGTTTGTGCATTGCAAGAAAACAGCAACAACACCATAAAAGAGAGCATGACTATCCGGCAAGCATATTTCATAATCTTCTCATTGGTTTTACTCAATCATACCACAAACTTTGTTCCATTCAAGAGTTTTGTAGTAGTTGTCAAGTTCTGTTTCATTAAAATATGGAATATAAGTGCTTAATCCGCTGAATGAATTAATGGGAATATCAATGAAATAGGGAGTTGCGGCTTTGTATATTACCGCTTTGTCAAGTGCTTTGTTGAATGCCTCGGCCTCATCTTTGGGCGCTATCTGGCCAATAAAGTCGCTTATATCATAGAACCAATGTTTGTTTCCTCTGTAGTAGCGCTGTATATTGTTGATTTTTACAGTGCTTATACTGTCTCTGTACTTTCCGAAAATCTCACTGGCAGCATTCGCCAAATCCTCAAGCTCTGAAGTCTTTACCAATGAGATGGTTGCGTATCTTAATGAACTTTGGTTGTTGTAGAAGTTGTAATACTCCTTTGCTACGGCTGTAAGATCTGTGGGTTGGGCAAAAATATGCTGCATTATTGAGGCATATGGCATTCCATTGGCCAAGGTCTCTGTAGGGGAGAAGAGTATATAGTCAGTGGAGTCTTTAAGCTGGTACGCAGGTTCAATTCCACCCATCAGACATGCGTCAAATATTATAAATGAGAATTTGAAAGGGAGGGCTTTAACCACATCTTTAATATCTATCTCTGAATTCTCTTCACTTCCAAAACTGCGGGATAAAATGCCATTGCGGTTCTGTTTTACCATTTTTACGATATCTGCGTAGGGGTCTGCACCATTATCATAGTTGGCAAAGGGAGAGTTGCTGAGTGCAAATTGCTCTGCAAATTGCGCAGATGCAGTTTGTGGATTGTTTGCATAGTAATTTACAGGTAACCATCCGGTTGCATGCGACCAAAGAATAAGGCCATACTCTTCTGCCGGAAAGTATGCAGATGTTACCTGTATGGCGTTTGTAAGTGATGTTGCTGTTGCTGAATTGCGTGAAGGGAAACGGTATATTGTGTCTATTGCAACGTTGCCCTCTTCATTATGCCTTATATGGAACAGCAACGGGTTCTGGTTAGGGTAATGGTAGTAAACCACAAGATTGCCCTCTTCATCCGGAATATATCCCTGTTGCATGGCTGCAAGATTGTTTCTGGCATCTTCGCTCAGATTATTGTTTGCCGCCATATATACAAGTACTGTTTTCTGTTTTGTAATGAACTCTTCGGGTGTCCCCTTTACCTCTTCGCATGAGGTGAACAGAAGCAGCGGAAAAAGCAAAACCAGTATATTGTAGTAGAGCAGATTTTTCATTGGATTTTGTAGATGTATTATAGTTTGAAATTATCCTTAACCTATGGTTTAAAAATGAAGTATACAGCCAGAACAAGAAAGACACAGGCTATCAAGTGGTTCATTCTGAAAGTCTCGGTCTTGAAGAATAGAAGCGAAAATAGAACAAAAACCACCAGAGTAATTACCTCCTGAATAATCTTGAGTTGCATCAAAGAGAAGGGCCCTCCAAAGGATTTGAATCCTATTCTGTTGGCAGGAACTTGGAAACAATACTCAAAAAAGGCTATAAGCCAGCTGATTACAATAAATCCAAGCAACCCCCATTTAGGAAGCAGCTTGTCTGTGTTGAACTTCAGATGACCATACCAGGCCAATGTCATGAAACTGTTGGAAATTACCAACAACAATATAGTCAATAACCCTTTACCCATAATAAACTGTAAAATTCGCGCAAAGGTAAAACATTTACGCTTCCCGACGGTTATAAGTAGTGTAGAATTTTATTAAACAAAAGCAAAAGTAGGAAAAAAAAGCATATATTTGCTTTTGCTCCCTACAAACTTTTAATGGAGGCAAATATTATGAAACCGAACACATTATTGGCATTTATTGGAGGAGCGCTTGCAGGAGCAGTTGTAGCTTTGCTGTATGCTCCCGACAAAGGTGAAAATATCCGCAGACGCATGAGAGAACGTGCAGAGGATGAGTACAACAGCTTGAAAGCCAGGATGAGAAAAGATTGTGCCCATTCTCGGGAAGAAGAGAATCCTGAAACAGTCTGATCT
>JAFZFL010000131.1 GCA_017555925.1 Bacteroidales bacterium
AATGGTGGCCTCCTCAATCCTCGATACAGAATACAGAGAAAAAGAGGATTACAGCAGTTTTGCCATATTGTACAGGACCAATGCGCAGAGCCGTGTGGTAGAGGAGGCCCTCAGAAGGAAAAATATTCCATACAAGATATTTGCGGGCCACTCATTCTATGAGAGGGCAGAGGTGAAGGATATGCTGGCCTATCTTAAATTTGTTGCAAATGAGCGTGACGAACAGGCTCTTTTGAGAATTATCAATTTTCCGGCAAGGGGAATTGGAGACACAACACTTGCAAAGCTAAAAGAGCTGGCGGCGGCAAGAAATATAACATTGTGCGATGCCATCAGGGGCAATGAACTGGAGTCTGCAGGTATAAAAAGTGCAACAGCCCTAAAGATGAAACACTTTGTTGCGGCTATAGAGCAGGTGAGGGAGAAGCTTCCTTATACTAATGCTTATGATATTGCAGATGAGGTAAACAAGAGGTTTGGGATATTGGATTTTATCCGTCAGGATACAACTCTTGAAGCTCAGGGAAGGGCTGAGAATATTGAGGAGCTGTTTAACTCCATAAAAGAGTTTGTAGAGGAGGGAGAGGCTGAGTATGAGAGTATTATGGAAGAGGGATATGATGCCCCAATTATAACTCTCGATCTCTACCTCGAGAATGTCTCTCTGATAAGCGACCTTGATGCAAACAATAAGGAGGAGGATAAAAATAAGGTCTCGCTTATGACAGTTCACTCGTCAAAGGGCTTGGAGTTCCCTTATGTGTATATTGTTGGAATGGAGGAGAACCTCTTTCCGTCATCGGGGTTGGGCAGCTCGGAGAATGAACTTGAGGAGGAGCGACGTCTCTTTTATGTGGCTCTTACCAGGGCAGAAAAGAGCGTAAAGCTTTCATTTGCAAACTCAAGAATGAAATGGGGAAGCCATGTGAACAACCGGCCGAGCCGCTTTTTGAAAGAGATTGACAAATGTTACATAAGCAATCCTCTTACCGATTTTGAAGATGAAATCAGAACAAAATATACTCCACAATTCTCTTCCCGACAGCCCTCTCCAGTACAGCGTGTGGCAGTAAAGGCTCCCGATCCCAATTTTGTGGCGGATTCACCTTTAAAGATAAAGGCCGGACAGAATATTGAACATGACAGGTTCGGATATGGAGTTGTGGTTTCGGTTGAGGGCGATCCTGCAAACCTTAAGGCGGTGGTTGATTTTAAAATTGGCGGAAGGAAGACACTGCTTTTGAAATTTGCAAAAATAAGGATTGTAGATTAAATGGCATGGATTTTGTAATGTTTTTCTATGAAGTTTTTCATAGTTTAAGTTTAGGTTAAGTAGCGAGGCCGTTTCAGTAATGAAACCGGTTTCGTGAAGTTTAAAGGGTAATTCAAAGGCTATTTTGAGTTGCCCTTTTGTTTTTAAATGGAATTTTTGGCTAATTTTGTCTCTTCTTAAAGTTAAATTCAAATGTATATGAAAAGCAAGAGAATATTTTTGCTGCTTCTTCTGACTCTCATTTGTATGGGAGCATCAAACAGAGTGTCGGCTCAAAAAGTGGCAATAAAGACAAATTTGCTGTATGATGCTTTTGCAACCCCCTCTTTGGGTATTGAATTTGGTATAGGCAAGCAGTGGACAATGGATATTTCTGGAAATTATAACGGTGGGTGGAATCCATACGGATATGCCATGTATGAAAATCTGCTGGTCCAACCTGAGTTCCGTTATTGGTTCTGCAACAGATTTGCAGGCCATTTTGTGGCTTTTCATTTTCATGGAGGAACTTATACAATAGGCAATATTCCGAATGAATATATAATTCTTGGTTCAAATTTTTATGAATTGACAGATTATACATTCGATGGAAGCTTTTTTGGAGCCGGTGTGGCTTATGGTTATGATGTGGTGTTGGGCAAACACTTCAATCTGGAGCTTGAAATGGGCTTCGGTTTTGCCTATACCACCTACCTCAAGTTGCATAATAACACTTTGTCTCCAGCAAATAAAAAATCTCAAAGCCATTACTACATTGGCCCTACAAAGGCATCAGTTGCCCTTGTCTATCTGTTTTAATAAAAAGAAATTGTATGAAAAGATATATACTACTATTGATAGTGCTTGTTTCTGCCCAATTGCAGGCCCAGGTGATAGGCAGTGGAAAATTTTCTGTGCAGAATATTCAGATGAATCTCAATGAGAGCAGCACCAATATGCGTATCTCAATGGATATTTATCATAAGTACGATGATATCAAGACAAATAACTGGATTACGTTAATCCCCAAAATTACAAATGGCTCAGATACAGTAGCCCTTGATCCTCTCTTCTTTTATGGACGTGGAGCCTATTATAATTTCATAAGAAATAATAGGAGAGTCTCCAAAGAGATGAGATTTATGGCAAAGAGTGCAGCCAATGCCATCAGTTATTCCACAGAGATTCCTTTTGAAACCTGGATGGATACAGCGTCTGTTGTAATTTTTGAGAAGTCGCAATGGTGTTGCAACTACCCTTCAGTAGAGGCTTCTGCCAATATATATACGAGGGAGTCCACTATAAAAATTGATTATGAACCGGACTTCGTGTATGTGATTCCTAAAGCTGAGGTTGTAAAGAGCAGGTCAATATCGGCGTCGGCCTATATAAACTTTCCGGCAGGTAAAACAGATATTGATCCCTATTATGGCAATAACAGAAAAGAGCTTGCAAAGATAATGGCGACTGTAGACTCCGTGCGTACAGATAATGATATAACTGTAAGCCTCCTTTCTCTAAAGGGTTACGCTTCTCCTGAGGGAATGTATGACAGGAATGTGGAGCTGTCGGGAGCTAGAACAGAGTCTTTGAAAAATTATATTGTAGGATTGGCACCCCAGTTATATGGTGTGGTAAAGAGCGAATCTGTTCCTGAAAATTGGGATGATTTGAGAAGATTTGTAGAGAAATCAGATATATCACATAAGAGTGAGATTCTGGAGGTAATTAATTCAACGAGGGAGCCTGACAATAAAGAGTGGGTGCTTAAATCGAGATACAAGACAGAGTATAAATATCTGTTGGAGGTGTGTTATCCGTTGTTGCGCAGAACAGATTATACCATTTCATATACAATACGTTCGTATACCAATCCTGAAGAGATTGTAAAAATAATGTTTGAAGCTCCGCAAAAACTGAGTCTTAATGAGTTTTATCTTGCATCGCAGGCTCTTGAAGAGGGATCACCTCGTTATAGGGAGGCCTTTGAGATTGCCGTAAGAATGTTTCCTAATGATGAAGTGGCAAATTTAAATGCAGCCAATATAGCAATGGCCGACGGAAATCTTGCCCAGGCTGAGAGGTATCTGGCAAAGGCCGGTGAGTCAGTGGAGGCTGAGTATGCAAGAGGAGTCTATTATGCTTTGAGTGAGAATTATGAAGAGGCAGAACTCTATTTTTCAAAGTGTTCGGATGCAATTCCTCAAGCCAAAGAGGCTTTGGCCATTATTGGACATTTCCTTAAATAATTTTAAAATGCAATATTTATCCGTTTTATACGGAAAAAGGTGATTGTAACTCTGTAATGCGCTTACTTTTTTGCTGTAAGTTTGTGCCGTTGACGCACTCCTCAAAGGGGTGCAATGGTATAATTTAAAACAGCGGGATATGAAGCGTGTGAAAAGAATCTCTTTTATTTTGGTGGCATGCGTTATTGCAGCAGGTTGCAATACGCTCGATTTAGTAGAGCAGGGGAAGGGCTCAATAACTCTTACGGTAAACAATCAGGCTCTTTCATCATTGAAGAGTGGGGGTGAAGAGTCTTTTACCTCCCGGAGCGGTATTGTCAAGGAGTTGGATACCAATAATTTTATTCTATCAATCTATTCGGCCCAAGGGGTTAAGGTGTTTGATGGCAAGTATGGAAAAAGGCCCTCTGAATTTGTTGTTGTCCCCGGAGCTTACGATATAAAGCTCCATTCATGTGAGTTTGGCTCACCGGGTTTTGACAAACCTCTGTTTGGGGATGAGCAGACGGTTATAGTGGGAGATCAGATGCTGGTAAATGTTGTACTCAAATGTTGTCAGCTGAATAGTGGAATTAAATTTGATTTTACACCTCAGTTCAAACTCCAGTTTCCTGGAGAGGGGTTGGAATTGAGAGATAAGAGTGGCTCTCTGCTCTATCCGTACAACTCCGGCAAGTTCTGCTATGTGAATCCCGGAGCTGTAGAACTCCATTACAGTAATTCGGGTAGAGATACACTTCTGTATACCCGTAATATGGAGGAGAACCAGATGGTTGCACTTAAACTGTCGTATGCTCCCCATAGCAGTGGCACTTCAAGTATTTCAATTGATTTTGATACTTCAAGAGTTTGGAAATCTGAGGAGTTTAATGTAGGATACAAGATTCCTACCGGTGCGTATACCATAGAGCAGGCAAAAGAGATGGTAGGGGAGAAAAATGTTACCGTTTTTGGTTTTATTCTTGGTGGGGATGCCTCTGAATCATCTATGAGAATAGCCCCTCCATTCTCTTCTAAGACCAATATAGTTATAGCTCCAAGTATGCTGGAGCGGAACAGGAACAATTGTTTTGTGGTGGAGTTGCCAAGTGGAAGTGTAAGGGATGGCCTTAATCTGGTTGCCTATCCGGAATATTTGGGCAAAGCGGTGATATTGACAGGAAATATTGTTGAGAGCTATCATGGCTTTATTGGCATGAAAGCAACAAAGGCATTTACAATATTGTATTGAAAATGCCTTTGTACAGGGTGGCTCAAGAGTAACGCTTTTGAGCTATCCTCTATTTGATGTTCTGTTTGTATGTATAATGAACAGAGACAGAGTGGCAAGAGCTGTAACAGCTCCTGTGATATAGCCTATTATTGGATTAAGGTCCATTCCGCCCTCTTTAACTGGAGCTACAAGGAAGAAGCATACACAAATGAAAGTAAGGAATGTTGCAGGTACCGACATTATCCAATGGGCCTTCTTTGCTTTCGCAAAGTAAGTGGCACAAGTCCATAGTGTTATTGTAGCTAGAAACTGGTTTCCTATACCAACGTATGTCCAGAGTGTTGAGAAATTGACTTTGCACAAGATGTATGCTACAATAAAGAGCGGAATACAGAGTAAGATTCTGTTTTTTATAGGTTTCTGGTCATATTTGAGTGCATCTGCCAGTATGAGTCTCAAACTGCGGAATGCAGTGTCTCCACTGGTGATGGGGCATACTATCACTCCTATGATGGCAATTATGGCGCCAAACCTGCCAAGCCAGCTGTTACATATTTTGTCAACAATTATTGCCGGTGTAAGACCATCTCCTGCTGCTGCATTCAATCCGTCGGGACCATTAAAAAAGGCCATTGCAGCTGTTGCCCATATACAGGCAACAATGCCTTCGGCTATCATTGCTCCGTAAAATACAGGACGACCATACTTTTCGTTGCTGAGGCAACGTGCCATCATTGGAGATTGGGTCGCGTGAAATCCAGAAATGGCACCGCAGGATATGACAACAAAGAGCATAGGTATAAGCATATATTCAGATGCATTTGATTTGTAGTTCCTGAAGGTCTCCGGAGTGAGTTCTATCATGTTAACTTCACCGGAGAAGCCTTTTACAAGGAGCATAATGCCTATTCCCAATGCCATAAAGAGCAGGGCACCACCCATAAACGGGTATATCTTTCCTATTATCTTGTCTATTGGCAGCAGGGTTGCCACTATATAGTATGCGAAGACTACATAGAGCCAGAGAGACATGTCGGTTTGAGTAAGTGAAGCCAACAAGCCAGCAGGGCCGTTTACGAATGAGGCACCAACAACAAGTAGAAGCAATCCGGTAAAGAATACCATAACGCTCTTTATATTACGCCCCATAAATTGTCCCACAATATCCGGCAGGCTCTTTCCTCCGTTCCTGATTGAGAGCATGCCCGACATATAATCGTGTGCTGCTCCCATAAAGATGCATCCTATTACAATCCAGATATATGCAACAGGGCCGTATGCTGCTCCAAGTACAGCTCCGAATATTGGTCCTAATCCGGCTATATTCAAAAACTGGATAATGAATATTCTCCAGGGACTCAATACTTTAAAGTCAATTCCATCCTCTTTTGATATGGCTGGAGTCACATTCTTTTCAGATGCTCCAAAATATAAGTCAAGAAATTTGCCGTATGTAAAGTAGCCGATGACAAGCAGACAGATGGAGATAATGAAAGTTATCATGTTTGATTAATTTTTTAATTTGTTACAAAAGTATAAAATGTTGGCTATTTTTGTGATAAAGTTCGAATAAATCTATGGATAGAAGAGTAGTTGTTATAGGTGCATCATCCGGTATAGGAAGGGCATTGGCAGAGTATTATGCATCATGCGGATGTAAAGTGGGAATTGCCGCCCGTCGGGAAGAGTATCTGAAAGCGATAAAAGAGAGGTATCCCAATAATGTGCATTATGTGGTCATGGATGTGACAGATTCATCCTCTTTACAGCTCTTCAATCTGCTGGTTGGGGGTATTGGTGGTGTAGATCTGGTAATATATTGTTCGGGTGCAGGCAGATATAGCGAAACTTTAGATCCTGAAATAGAGCATCATACAACCGCAGTAAATGTAAATGGCTTTCTGAATGTTGTAATAGCGGCTTTCAACTATTTTGCGGAGAGGGGGGAGCAAACGCTTCACAAACCGCAAATTGTAACAATAAGCTCTGTTGCTTCAATAAGGGGGCTGGCTCCTACACCTTCATACTCGGCAACCAAGCGATTTCAGACAATCTATTTTGAAGCATTGGAGCAAAAGGCTCACAAGATTGGTTTGCCAATAACACTCACCTCCATTATTCCCGGTTTTATAGCTACAGATTTCATAAACCGCAACTATCCTCTAACAATGGAGCTGCCATACGCCGTGCATAGGATAATAAGGGCAATTGAGAGACGTAAAAGAGTGGCTGTAATTGATTGGAAATGGCGGCTTATTGTGCCTCTGATGAGGATTATTCCCCCATTTGTGTGGAAAAGGCTGCCAATATGAAAATGGAGGGTTAAAACACGCTTATTCCCAAATCTGTGGTGAAATCTTCAAGTGTGGAGATTCCTCTGTGTGAATTGCCGTTTATATTAAGTTCCGGACTCCATACCGCTATGCTCAATTTGCCAGGAATCAGTGCAACTATTCCTCCTCCAACACCACTTTTGCCCGGCATTCCAACTCTATAGGCAAACTCGCCTGATTCGTTGTAAAGGCCGCATGTAAGCATGAGGGCATTTATTCTTTTTGCATCGCGTAATCCAACAACTCTCTCATTATCAAGAGGATTGATGCCGCCGTTGGCAAGAAACAAAAATGCTTTTGCCAATTGTTCGGTATTCATTTTTATGCTGCACTGGTGGCAGTAGGTGTTTATGACATCATTCACACTGTTGTCAATATTGTTGAAGCTTTTCATAAAGTGAGCCAACGCATAGTTGCGTTCTGCAGTGAGAATCTCGGCTTGTGCAGTAATCTTGTCAAAATCAATATCATTTGAACCCGACAGTTTTCTTACAAACTTCAATATCGCCTCCTTTGCCTGAGCCCTTGTGCTGATTTTTGTATCATCACTCCTTTTGAAGTAGTTGAGAAGTCTGTCTGTAATGACAAGTGCCCCTGCATTAATGAATGGATTGCGTGGAATACCCTTTTCGTTTTCCAGCTGTATAAGTGAGTTAAAACTGTTTCCCGACGGTTCCCTTCCTACAAACTTCCATAGCTGGTCCCCAACCAATGGCGACAACATGGCAAGTGTAAAGACTTTGGATATACTCTGAATTGTAAACCCTTTTCTGTAGTCTCCAATGTTGAAGATTTTGCCGTCTATAGTAGCTACTGAAATTGCATAATTGTTGGGGTCAACCTCTTTCAAGGTGGGAATATAGTCAGCTACTCTGCCAATATTTACACTATTGGTATACCTGTGGTAAATTCTTGTAACGATCTGTTCAAGTTCGTGTTGATTAATTTTGCTCATTTCCTCTACAATTGCAGACAAATTTATAATTTATTTGGCATAAATTGCTAAATTTGTGGCTTATTTTTTTCGTAATTACTTAATTAATTCAATAAAATGAATAACGAACCTACATTTATTGGAAAGAAGATTAAAATGCTCAGAGAAGCCAAGAGCATCTCTTTTGAAGAGATGGTTGAGCGCACAGGTATTGATGCTGGATTTTATCAGTTGCTTGAGGATGATAAAGAGATCCCTGCATTGGGTGACCTCATTAAAATTGTAAGGGTACTGGGCGTAAGATTAGGTATGCTTATGGATGATTATCAGGATGAAGGTCCTGTGGTTAACAGAGCTGAGGATGTTGCCGGCAATAACGTTATCAGAAGCCGTAATGGTGTGAACAGAAAAATTACATACAATTCGTTGTCGAATAGAAAAGGCAACAGACATATGGATACATTCACTTTGGATGTGACACCTGCTGTAGGAGAGGTAACACTATCATCCCATGAAGGCGAGGAGTTCCTTTATGTTCTTGAAGGTGATGCACAGATTTGTTACGGTAAAGAGAAGTATATTCTAAAGAGAGGTGACAGTATCTATTTCGATTCTATAGTTCCACATCATATCGGTTCAGCTTCAGATACAGAGGCTGCAAAATTGTTGGCAGTAATATATATGCCTTCATAAGGAGTTTAAAAAGAGTATATTATGGCAGAATATCAATTATTTGACAGGACAATTGGTGGGTGGCTGGAAAAATGGGCTGCAGAATTTCCGGATAAGGAGGCTATTGTATATTCCGACAGAGACCTCAGGTTTACATACTCACAACTCGACAAAAGGGTAGATGCACTTGCAAAAGGTTTTATTGAGATTGGAGTTGAGAGAGGAACCCATGTTGGAATTTGGGCTACCAATGTTCCTGATTGGCTTACAGTTATGTATGCATGTGCGAAAATTGGTGCGGTTGCGGTAACTGTAAATACAAATTACAAGCAGTCGGAGTTGGAGTACCTGTGTGAGAACTCAGATATGCATACATTGTGTGTCATTGATGGTGACGGATACACAGACTACATAGATATGACCTATAAAATGCTGCCCGAACTGAAGACCTGCGAAAGAGGTTTTCTAAAGAGCAAGCGATTCCCTAAGATGAAGAATGTTGTGTATATAGGTCAGGACAAATATAGGGGAATGTACAACATTCCGGAGCTTCTTCTTCTTGGAAGGAATACAGAAGATACCAAGCTCGAAGAGATGAAGGCTGCCGTATCTTGTCATGATGTGGTAAACATGCAGTATACCTCTGGTACAACAGGTTTCCCTAAAGGTGTAATGCTTACACATCACAACATTACCAACAATGGATATCTTACCGGAGAACACATGAAATTTACATCTGAAGACAAGTTGTGCTGTTGTGTGCCTCTTTTCCACTGCTTTGGTATTGTACTCGCAACAATGAATGTTATAACACATGGCTGTACGCAGGTTATGGTTGAGAAGTTTGATCCTCTTGTTGTTCTTGCTTCAATCCATAAGGAGAGATGTACAGCGGTGTATGGTGTGCCTACAATGTTTATTGCAGAGTTGAATCATCCTATGTTTGAAATGTTTGACCTTTCTTGTTTGAGAACAGGTATCATGGCTGGTTCTCTCTGTCCTATAGAACTTATGAAAAAGGTTCAGGACAAGATGTTCTTGAGAGTTACATCGGTATATGGTCTTACAGAGACCTCTCCTGGTATGACCCATACACGTATTGAACAATCGTTTGAGGAGAGATGTGAGACTGTGGGTTATGAGTTTGAGCATACTGAGGTTAAGGTCTTGGATCCTGAGACCGGTGAGGAGTGTCCTGTAGGTGTTCAGGGTGAGCTTTGCAACAGAGGCTATAACAATATGAAGGGTTATTACAACAATCCGCAGGCAACAGCCGAGACCATTGACAAGAACGGATTCCTTCATTCAGGTGATTTGGGTTACAAGGACGAGAAGGGTAACTACAGAATTACAGGCCGTATCAAGGATATGATAATCAGAGGTGGTGAAAATATTTATCCACGCGAGATTGAGGAGTACCTTTACAAGATGCCGGGTATAAAGGATGTACAGGTTGCCGGTATACCTTCACAAAAGTATGGCGAGGAGGTTGGCGCTTTCATTATTCTTGATGAGGGAGCCGATATTCACGAGTCAGATGTGAAAGAGTTCTGTAAAGGAAAGATTTCGCATTACAAAATACCAAGATATGTTCTCTTTGTAGAGGGCTTCCCATTGACAGGAAGTGGCAAGATACAGAAGTTCAAATTGAAGGATATAGGATTGGAACTTTTGAAGAAACAGGGCGTTGAGGTTATTTAGAGGGGTCTGATGAAATGGATTTTCGTTTGAAGGTATTTACGGTTGTGGCAAAGTGTCTGAGCTTTACAAAAGCCAGTAAGGAACTTGCTATATCACAGCCGGCGGTTACCAAGCATATTCAGGAGCTGGAGAGTATCTATAACATCCGGCTCTTTGAACGTGCTGGTGGAAAAATATCTTTGACGTACGAAGGACACAGATTCCTGAAACATGCCAACGAGATATTGTGCAGCTATAATCTTTTGGCAGATGAAATGCATCTGATGGCTACACATAGTGCAGGTCTGTTGAGAATAGGAACTCATCATACTGTTGCACAATATTTGATGCCGGCTCTGCTGGCAGGTTATATGCGGCTTATGCCGAATCTCCGTTTGGAACTCTTTACAGGCGATACAGCACAGATAGAGGAGGCTCTTAAAAGCAAGTCTATAGATTTGGGCATTGTTGAAAGCTCTGAAACGGATATGAATTTCCAATCTTCACCTTTAATTAGGGAGGTGTTTGTGCTGGTTACAAATTCTCTTACTCCCTCCCCGGAGAGTATACCGGCTGACGAACTCTTTGCGCTTCCAATGGTGTCGGTCAAAAATGGCTCGGATATGTTAAGTGAAATGGCATTAAAAGCGAGGGGATTCACTGCCGGGTCTGCAGATTTTAATACTCTTGTGCAGTTGGAGAGCATTGATGGTGTAAAAAGATTTCTGGAGAGCATGGAGGGCTCTTATGCTCTGTTGCCATCAATTTCTGTAACTGACGGGCTGGAGAGCGGCAGATTGAAAGTTGTTGCTGTAGAGGAGACTCTATTTGAAAGGGAGCTGGTACTTGTTTCAAATAGAGGAGAACGTAATGTAAATGTCAATAATTTTGCCTCTTTTGCATTGCGTTTTCTGGAGAACAGGTATCCTGACTCATCCCTATAAGAAATTTGAATGCTCCTCCTCTGAAAGGAAAAGAAGTCTGTCTCCAACTTGCAATTCAAGTGATCCGTTAGGAATCAATATTCTCTCACCACGTTTTATCATAATTACAAGTGTCCTGTCGGGAAGATGCATTGTCTTCAACTGGTTGCCGTGTTCAAGCATCTTTTCTGTAAGGATAAGCTCCTTTAAATTGGCATCAATCTCATCTGGAAGCTCCATACCGAAATGGCTCTCTTCATGTTTGGGAGAGTGGTCAATCATATTCAAGGCCCTTGCGGCAGATGGAATGGTCATGCCCTGGATAATGAGTGACATAAGGGTAATGACAAATACTATGTTGAAAATCTGGTCGGAGTGTTCCACTCCGGCAACAACAGGGTAAGTGGCAAAAATAATGGGAACAGCACCCCTCAAGCCTACCCACGATACAAACAGTTTGGCTTTTGCCTTCATCTTTGTAAAAGGAAGAAGTGTTACAAATACACTTAACGGACGTCCGATGAAAATCATAAATACGCCAATCGCAATACTTACAGGAATGATGTCAAGCATTTCGCGGGCATTTACCAAGAGACCGAGTGACAGGAACATGATCATTTGCACCATGTTTGTCATTCCGTCCATAAATGTTGCAATCTCCTTTTTGTTTACAATTTTATTGTTTCCAATAATAATTCCTGCAATATAGACAGCAAGGTATCCGTTGCCTTTAATCATATCTGTTATGGCAAATGTAAAGAATACCAGACTGAGAAGAAGCAAAGAGTAGAGCGATGGTATGGACAGATTTATCTTATTGATAAGTTTTACAGCAAATGTGCCTATCATGAAACCTACAGCACCACCTATTGCAAATTGTAATATGAAACTCATAAAAACTGCTCCGGCACCCATAGATGAGGTGGTTACGAACTGGATGAGTGCAATGGTAAGCATATATGCCATCGGGTCATTACTTCCACTCTCAAGTTCCAGTGTGCTTTTAAGATTATATTTGAGGTTTATCTTTTGTGATCTCAGAATGTTGAATACCGAAGCCGAATCAGTAGATGACATGGTAGCTGCCAAAAGAATGGAAGTGGCAAGCGGAAGATAAATTATTGTAAAATCAAAACCGGAAATCCAGAAGATGAACAGACCGGTGATGATGGCAGTAAGCAGCACTCCCATAGTTGATAGAGCTATTCCTTGCCATAGTATAGGCTTTATATCCTTGAATTGTGTATCCATACCTCCGGAAAAAAGTATGATACTCAAAGCAATCATACCAATGAACTGGGCTATGTCTACATTGAAGAAATGAATTATGCCAAGACCGCTTTCTCCAAATCCCATACCTACAATAAGAAAGAGCAACAAGGATGGTATGCCGAACCTTGAACCTGTTTTACCTACAAGTATGCTTACAAAAATAAGTATGGATCCAATGAGGATAATATTGGTTGCTGTCATGTGTTCAATGTTATTATTGCTGCTCTTTTACGCCAACTTCTGTTATAGAACCTATAAAAATTTTGTCAAACTGTTGGGTCTTCTTGCAATCAAGTATAGTGACAGGGTTCTGCAAACCTCTATCATCTGCCCTGCAAATGGTTATTGTAAAATTGTTTGCCATCTCCAGTATGAATTTTATATTGTCGGTATCACTCTTAAGGGTGAAAGATATTGCAGGTTTGGCTGCATTAATGTCAATGGCACACTCCCCTTCAACAGGTTTTGGAAGAGTTTTGGATTCTACCGCAGTGATATAGGCTGTATACTCTCCGCTTTTAAGCTTGTCTGAAATCTCCTTATTTATATTTGAAACCTCTTCTGTTGCTCCATTGCTCGTTGGCGCAGGAACATTTGCCAATGTCTGACTGAAGTTTGCATAGGCTGCATCATTATAGGCATAGATGGCAGATTGTGCCTCCGAAGCATTTTTGTCTATAATATCAATAGTTCCTGTTCTGTAGTCTCCTATGCCTTTATGAACCTTTGTGCGCTCTTTGTTCATGGCATATCTGTCGGTGATATACTCCTCTGCTGTAATAATGTCTGTAGGCTTTTCGGTAGACGGATTGTTTGTAAACCGTATTCTCGATGTCTCCATTACACAAGAGCCGTTGTTGCAGACAATTTTTATTATGGATGACATTTTTACCTTTGCCGGGAAAAGGCCTATACGGGCTATAATTTCATTCTGGTTTTGTGCTACAATAGTGCCATTGTCGGGATCTGAAATAATAATTCTGGCATTGTTTCCGGTAAAAGTCTTTGTTGCCCAATCGGTTATTGCATTAAAAATCTGCTCCTGATTGAACTCCGAAACGTTCAAATATCTTGTAAAAACAACTTTTCCGTCAACTTCAGGAACAGCTCCTGCCATATATTTGCTCTCATTCTGAGCATTAAGCAGTAAAGGAAGCATCAATAGTATTACAAACAATCTTCTCATCGGTGGAGTTATTTAATAAAAAAGCAGGATATATAATCCCATATCAGATGAATTGTATATCCCACAAAATTACAAAATAATTGGCATATATTTTTTCAAAAAAAATAAAATCATTTCATAAAATCATTTGAGTTTCTCTACAATTTTGAAAGCTTCGTCATATGCAGGCTCATCGGCTATGTCAGGAACATATTCAGCATACACAACCCTGCCGTCTTTGCTAATAATTACCGTACCCCTTGCCAGTAGCCCCAACTCCTTGATTTCAAAACCATATCTCACACCAAAATCTTCATATTTTTTATCCGACAGAATATGCATATTGTTTATTCCCTCAGATATACAAAACCTTTTGCTGTCTGAAATATCATCCTTTGAGATGCCAAGTATTACAACATCTTTATTGGCAGCAGCAGCTCTTTTATTGAACTCTCTTGCCTGCATTGAGCAAACAGGAGTATTGATAGCAGGAAAGACTGTAATGACAACACTCTTTCCTTTAAAATCTGACAATTTTACTCTCTCTCCATTAATGTTCACTGCATTGAAATTGGGAGCAATATCCCCAACCTTTACAATTTCTCCCAACAGGGTAAGTGGAGTCCCCCTTTTGCTTGTTATATTCTTATTCTCTTTCATTATTAATGTATCTTAAAATTATAATGATCTCTTTAATGAAAGAACAATAAAAAATCATAAAAGTTTACGTTTTTAGGAGCAATTGAAAAAATAGGTGGAGTAAATCAAAAGGTCTATCTTTGAAAACAAAAACAAGATGGATAATAAAAAGGTTAGTTATGAAGATTTGCTCCGACTGATTCTACCAGGAGAGATATTTGATTTTTTTGACGTTGTTAAGGTGGATGTTTATGAGAAGGAGGTTCATCTTTTTGTAGATGAGAAGAATGTCCTACCGGAAGACTTGCAAAAAGGAGAATATATATCCAAAGGTTTTTATCCTGAAGCTATCATTCAAGATTATCCATTAAGAGACAAAGCTGTATTTATTCATGCCAGACGCAGAAAATGGCAGAATGTATCAACGTCTGAAATAGTAAGCAACAACTTCAAACTCACCGAAAAAGGCACGCGTTATTCTCCAGGATTCGCGTCTTTTTTAAAAGGAATTCTTGGATTTGTACCCAATCAGCAGCAAGAGTCTTGAGAAGTTCTATCACATAGATGGAGACCAACTGGGGCAACAATATAAGGATTACTTAAGTGATTTCCATCAGTGGGAGCAGAAAGAACATGCAGACCAATGGATAATCTTTCCTGAGAACATCGGGCCAAAACTAAGCATTGATGAAACAAGTCCATCAAATGGGGAGTTATATACAGTTGTAACAAACAAAGATGCTCATGGTAAAAAAGGCGCCCTGGTAGCCATTATATCAGGAGTGCAATCAGAACATGTTATAAGCATAATCAACAAGATACCATTCAAATACAGGCAAAAGGTAATCGAGATTACTCTTGATATGGCAAATACAATGAATCTGATTGTAAAGAGATGTTTCCCCAATGCAGAGCGCATTATAGACCGGTTCCACGTCCAGAAGTTGGCTTATGATGCATTACAGGAAATGAGAATTGCTCATAGGTGGGATGCTATTAATGAGGAAACGGATGCTATCCAAAATGCAAGATTAGATCACAGAGTTTATACTCCGGAGGTTCTGCCTAATGGTGATACAAAGAAACTCCTACTTTTCAGAAGCAGATATTTGCTGTTCAAGTCTCCTGAAAAATGGACTCCCCAACAAAGCCAAAGAGCTAAGATACTCTTTGATATGTATCCGGATATCAGAAAGGCCTATTGGCTTGTACATAAGCTTAGAGTTATATATAACACCTCTAAACATAGAGCAATTGCATATAAAAAATTAGCCCTTTGGTTCAACGAAGTCACAGATAGTGGTTTCAAGTCTTTCAATACAATCAGTGCCACTATATATTCTCACTACAATGAAATCCTGAACTATTTTAACAACAGATCCACCAACGCATCTGCTGAATCTTTTAATGCTAAAATCAAAAAATTCAGAACTGCTTTACATGGTGTAAGGGACTTGAAATTCTTCTTTTTCAGGCTGGCTAAAATTTATGCGTAATTTTCCAGCTCCACCTATTTTTTCAATTGCTCC
>JAFZFL010000132.1 GCA_017555925.1 Bacteroidales bacterium
CCAACAGTAGCAGCAGCTACAAGGGTACCCAAGAATTTCCAGCTCTCCTGTTTTGCAGGGGTAGTACCAATCCAGTAACCGATCTTAAGGTCTGTAATGAACGCACCCGAAACTGAAAGTGCAGTACAGACAACACCACCAATGATAAGTGCAGCTGTCATACCTGCAGTACCGGTAAGTCCGCTTGCAACAAGGATCACAGAACCAAGGATAAGGGTCATAAGGGTCATGCCGCTCACTGGGTTTGTACCAACGATGGCAATTGCATTTGCAGCAACAGTAGTGAACAGGAATGAAATCACACCTACTGTAAGAAGTGCAATAACCGCATGTTTAAGATTTGAAACCACACCCATCTGGAAGAACAGGAATGTAACTGCCAAAGTGATAAGGATACCAAACACAACAATCTTCATTGAGATATCCTTCTGGGTTCTCACAGTCTTTGCAGCATCACCCTTCTTGCCGCCAAACTCCTGCACTGCAAGACCGAATGCACTCTTGATTATTCCCGACGATTTGATGATGCCAATCACACCCGCAGCAGCAATACCTCCAATACCAATATGGCGCGCATAATTTGAGAAGATAGCCTCTGCACTCATGGCACTCATATTTGCAAACTCAGTGCCCATAATGGTAACACCCTCCGCACCAAAACAAAGGTTAAGGACAGGAACAATGAAGAACCATACAAGGAACGAACCGCAGCAGATGATAAAAGCATATTTCAAACCAATGATATAACCCAAACCAAGCACTGCAGCACCCACATTCAGTTTAAGCACCACTTTAGCCTTGTCTGCAAGGGCAGCACCAAAAGGAAGCACTCTTGAAGAGAATGTCTCTGCCCACCATCCGAATGTAGAAACGATAAAATCATAAAGACCACCAATAAGTCCGCTCACCAAAAGAAGCTTTGCTCCGTTTCCGCCGGTCTCACCGCTAACAAGCACCTGAGTGGTTGCAGTAGCCTCTGGGAAAGGATACTTGCCGTGCATGTCGCTCACAAAATACTTTCTGAACGGAATAAGGAACAAAATACCCAACACACCACCAAGCAATGAGCTCATGAACACCTTAAAGAAATCCACAGTAAGCTCAGGATACTTTGCCTGAAGGATATAAAGTGCAGGAAGGGTAAAGATGGCACCTGCCACAATAGCACCCGAACATGCACCAATAGACTGGATGATCACATTCTCACCCAAAGAATTTTTTCTTTTCAATGCTCCCGACAGTCCCACAGCAATGATTGCAATAGGAATAGCCGCCTCAAACACCTGGCCCACCTTAAGACCAAGATAAGCTGCAGCAGCAGAGAAAATGATTGTCATTACCAATCCCAGAGAAACGCTCCACGCGTTAACCTCGGGATAAACCTTGGTTGGAGAAAGTATAGGCTCATACTTCTCACCAGGTTTCAACTCCCTTGCCGCATTCTCCGGCAAACCGGTTGTCTTGATTTCTGTATTTTCCATATTATTAAGTTTTAATTGATTTCGTAAGCGCAAATATAACAAAAGGTGCCCCAGAATCAAATTTCCGGCGCCAATGCAATACCCAATACATAATGTTCAATCACATTGAGCTCAGAAACGAATTTATCTCCAAGGAATCCTTTAATATCCTCTGCAGTAATAATCTCACGATATTTTTGAGTATAAACAGAGGCAAGCGGAAAATAACTCCAGTGCCATTTCTCCTCATTGTAGCCATGCTCTCGCAAGCCGGGCACCTTTGCGGTATAAGGCTGGTAGAATCCGAACTTGTTGGCATTATCACACAGCCATTTATAAGTCTTTATGCCGTCGGGAGTATTCCAGTAGGAAAGTTTTGGAGAATTGAAGTCGAGTTCTGTTCCCCAATGATGACGGGAAGTGCCGCACATGGCGTTGTACTGGAGGATGCTTCTGGCTCTGCCCGCCCCAGCTGCTACGGTACTCTTCTGCCACTTCTGCTCCCAGATATACCTCTGTACCCAAAAATTGCGTGAAGCGGAAGTTGCGGTAAGCTTTACCCCATCCTTCAGGGCCGCCTCCCTCATCTTGATGAATGCCTCAAGGGTCCTCTTCTGGATGAAGTTGTTGGGTCTGCGCAACACTGTATATTGAGGGGCAATCTCCACAAAATTGGTATCCTTCTCAAAATGAGTCTTGCCCAACAGAAAATCCTTTGTAGGCTGTGCCGCCCCAACAATCTCCTGCGCTCCCAGCTGCAACGGCAGCAAGCACAATATATATACAGCAATCAAAAGTCTTTTCATGCTGTAAAGATACTAACTATTTATTTCTTTCCGGCTTTAGCCACACAGGCATTATAAAGATTAAGGCCAATAGAGAAAATACCAGACCGCTCATTGTTCCAACAGCAAAGGCAAACCAGAACACCTCATTGGTACCATCCAATAGAAATGGGACCAAACCCAAAACGGTTGAAACTACGGTAAGAAAAATTGGAATTATCTTATGGTTAAAGGCTCTGACATAAACTTTCATTTCCCTGTACTCATGCAAAATGTATATTCCGGCATTAACTACCAGACCGCTCAACATTATAAGGGAGGCATATCCGCCCTGATCAAAATTCCATCCGCTAAAACCAAAAACAAGGAACACTCCAATAAAAGAGACAGGAATAAGACCTATGATAGCCAGTGGCATAAGAAGTGATTCAAAAAGAATTGAACACATGAAATAAATTATTGCAGCAACCAGCAATAGCATAAAAATATTTCTGGTATCCTCTAATGACTTGTATTGCATCCTTTGTGGTTTGGCTTTAAATCCCACAGGCAACACAGAAGCATTGAGTACTTCAACCTTTTCATCAACTAATCTTTCAGCCCGCTTTACCTGTCCCAAATAATCAAATGTTACCGCCATACTGTACTCCTGATTTTCCTTATAGATATCCATTCCAAGCTCTCTCTTGGAGATTGTTCCTATTTGTGAAAATCTTGCATTCCCTTCACCTACCCCAACATACTCATTCTTAAGATTCCACACATCAAACTCATCTTTATTGTCACTTGAGATATAAATATCACTCCTTACTCCATCTTTATACCAGCTTCCCACATATTTTCTGCAAAGCTGCTGCTGAAGTGAGGTAAAAGCATCTTGCGCCGACATATCATATAAAGCCATACTATTAGCATTATAATCTATATAGTACTCAACATTATCATTTCCACTCCATCCACTACCAGAACGTACATGCACATCTCTTACCCTTTCATCATTTTCCAAGGAACGGGCCAATTCCGTGCAATATCCATAGAGCTTGTCAAAGTTATGGCCTGTTATGACTATTCCGTTCATAGCTCGTGCTCCACCAACGGTATTGCTAAATCCTCGTTCATCTATGCCAAACACACTCCAGTTTGCCCCTCCATAATCCACAGCCTTTGATATGATTTCCTCTTTTAGCGCCAATGGGAAGTTCGTATACGCTACCCCTTCCTTAAAATAAACCACAACTTCTGCCCCACCGGAACCAGTTATAGAAGTACAGAACATTTCTATCTCTTCAAATTTTGAAAGATAGTTCTCCATATACATGACTACCTCATTCAACTGATGAATAGTACATCCTTGAGGCAAAGATGCCATTATATACAAATTGGGACGATTCAATGACCTGTAGAAACTTCCAGAAACGTTTTCTTTGAAATAGCGGTACGATAAGCCGAAGGCTATTACAAGAAGCGCTACTATAATCCATCTCCACTTGCGTACAAAGACAATGTATCTACCATAAAAAGCATTGAATTTCACAACTCTTCTTGACTTTCGCACTTTTCTCCCCTCATGTTCTGATATTACCTGAAATTTATCAACCAACGCCGGAATAAGCAGCAATGCAATAAGTAAAGATATTGAAAGGTTTACCATTATAACTGCCGCAAAATCACGCAAGACCAACTGTTGCTCCGGCGGAAGCAGAAATATTACCGCAAGAGAACCGATACTCGTAAGCAATGCCGCAAGAATTGCCAGAAATACTTTTCTGTTGCGCCAATAACTATAATGGGCAAGCATTATTATGGATGTATCTATAACTATTCCAAAAGATGTGGTAATGCCAGCCATGGTATATATATGGATATCTATCCCTAACAACACATAAAAAATAAGCGCGATAAAAACATTTGCCACTAACGATCCAGCTATAATCAGCAAGTATTTTACACTACGGCTTACCATATATACAAAAAGCAGCAAAATAACAAGAGAGAGTACGGTACGACGCACTATCTTGTTTATCTCCCTTTTTATCTCAACAGAAATATCGCTAACAACGAGTGCCGAAAAATTATTGGGAAAGTTTTCCTTCAACTTCTCCATCTTACTCTTTACATCATTGCATATAATTACTGCATTAGCTCCTCTTTGCGGGTAAATAGCAATGTTTATTGTATTGAGACCATTAAGTCTATAATACCTGCTCGGCTGACCTTCCTTGTACTCTAAAGTACAAATATCTCCAACAGAAATCACCCTTCCACCTATATTCTTCACCGGTATTGCCTCCAGCCCCTCTTCCATTAAATCATTCGTAAGCAGGATTCCTGTTCCATCTACACTTCCAACAAGTTTATAGCCTGAAACATAATTACTGACTGCCTGTACCAGTTCTTCAATTGTTATTCCTTGAGCCACCAACCTGGCAGGATCAAACTTCAGCTCTTGATAAAACGGTGTTGCTCCCGACAGCTCTACAGAGCTCACGCCCTCCACCAGAGCAAGTTCTTTAAGGATATTATCTTGCACATACTGCTCAATCTTTTGGGTTGGGAGCTGGGAATTTACAGTATACGTAATAACTGGAGACACATTACCTCCTCCACTTGTCACAGATATATCGGGATATGAAA
>JAFZFL010000133.1 GCA_017555925.1 Bacteroidales bacterium
AAAGGAGGTTTTTGCAATAAACCTCCTTAAAAAAATCTGTCGGGACGAAAATTTTACAACCCTCTTGCAAATATGCTCCAGAGGTCTGCCTTCAACTCTTCCCATGTGTTTCTGGTAGAAGCCTCAAATCTGCGTGTGTATTCGTTGAGCAGTTTGATGGCATCCTCTTTTTTGCCCTGTTTGATGAGCTCTTCTGCTTCTTTTTCTGCCTTTTTTGCAGACTCCATCATTATTACCTCGTAGTCGAGCACTTTCGGTTCGATCAAGTGGCGGGTTTTGTCCCAATTTATTGTTGCAATTCTGTTTGATTCTCTATATGACCAGATTGCTGCATCCTCTCTGTAGCGGTGCTGTCCGCAGACTTCAAATCCTTTAGGAAGTTCAGTAGTTCCGCAATAGATTGGTACGCGAGGGGTTTGTGCAGGGTTGTCGAATGCAAAATATACAACACCGCCAATCTCATCAGGCAACCAGTCTCTGAGTTGTATTATATGTGAGTATGAGCATTGTATAACTGCTATTGTGCGGAATCTTGGAGCAGAGCCCGGTTTGATCTGGTTGAAGAGTGCCCTCAAGTCGTTTGGCATAAATGTAGAAACCGGACAAACTGTATCTTTAAAGTTTATGTACTCTCCGTTGTGTTGCCTTACCCTGCGGTCTACAACTACATCCATTCCCTTAACCTGGTCAAACTCTGTTCCGTCATAGGTTTGTCTGTATAGGGCAAACATATCTTCTGGCGACACTTTTTTGTCGGGTTTTACAGAGAATGGAAGTTCGTCTGCATCATACTTAAGACCGAGAGATGGTGCTAATGTGTTGAAGATGAAGTATTCACGCACACTGAAAGGTTTTGCTTCATCAGATACCATCTTGTAAAACTTAAACTCGCTTTTTCCATCCCACAGACCCATGTGGAGTGTTCTCTCTTTAAGGTCGGAAGAGTACATGAAATTGTCGGGATCATTAAAATCCACTACACCAATTCTTGGTATATTGGCAGATACTCCAACATGGTCATCCGGAATACGTTGTGCAACCCAAAGCGCCCCCGGCTTGTCAAATTTTGATGCTTTTTTCTTTTTGCCCTTTTCTGCAGGCTCATCCTTTTTTGGAGAGTTTGTGCCGTAAATTTCAAAGTGCCATACTTCGTTCTTGTCGGCAATTGTAAGACATTCACCGTTGTCGCCATATCCGAACTCCTCGGCAAGAGAGCCTATAACTCTAATGGCATCACGTGCAGTAGAACATCTTTCAAGCGCAATCCTCTCAAGCTCTTCAATGAGGAAGAGGCCGTTAGTATCTTTTAATGAGCGCTTTCCAACAGTTGTTGTTTCACCCATTGCCAATTGTTTTTCATTCATGCATGGGTAGGCAACGTTAAGAAATGCAAATGTTTCACCGTCAATTGCCGGAATTCTGCCCTTCTCTCTCAAGCCTCTTATGTCGTGCGGCTCTTCTGTGTGCAATGCTCCTGTATATATTGGCTGAGTTTCACCGGCTTTATACTTTTTGCGTTTTTCCATTCTCAACCATGTCCTGTAGTTTGAGTCACAAGTGTGTGCAGTCATTACAGAACCATCTGTACTGGCCTTTTTGCCAACCATGATTGAAGTACAGCTTTCAGCTTCGTTTTCATCGTAAGGATTGTAGGCAACAGGCTGTTGCGCCTGCATGTTTATTGCAAATGCAGCGCATATCAGTGCCATTAAACTCTTTTTGAAATTCATACTATTCGTGTTTTAGATATTTTCCAGAAAATTTATACTTTTTGCTTCCCGACAGATTCTCTCTGTGGAGAGATACAAATATAATCAAATAAAACTCTATCTTTACACCTTATTTAAAATATTTGAACATTTGAAATAACTCTTCATGTATATTGCATTAGCATTGATGTTTGTGGGAATTTTTGTGGGTAGGGCATTGCGGAGCCATATTAAAAGATCTGTACAGCCGGTTGTGATGGTTGTCATTTGTCTGTTGCTGTTTGTATTGGGAATGGAACTTGGTTATAATGACGAACTTGTGACAAAATTTGCCTCAATAGGTCTGGTCTCTTCAATATTGGCCATATTTGCTGTGTTGGGCAGTTGCCTTGCAGCAAAATTGTTGTACATATTCATATCAGATAAAAATGAGAAGTAGCCTTTACATATTGGGTGCTTTTACCGTTGGGGTATTGTTGGCAATATTCAATCTTATCCCTTATGGAGAGGAGCTTGTAGGGTATTCAAAATACCTGCTCTACCTGCTGATGTTTATGGTAGGTGTGAGCTTGGGTCTCGACAAAACGGTTGTCAGTACAATCAAATCGCAGAAAAAGAGGTATTATCTGTTGCCACTATTTACAATGGCAGGAACATTTGCAGGTGCTGTGGCAGCTTTTCTGATTATCTCTGCAATCTCCGGCAACCTGTCGCTGGTTGATTCGCTCTCTGTAAGTGCAGGTTTTGGTTATTATTCACTTTCAAGCATTTTTCTCAATGAGGCAAAAGGGGCGGAGCTTGGTACAATTGCACTAGCTGCCAATATATTGAGGGAACTTATAACAATATTGTTTGCTCCATATATGGTAAAGCTCTTCGGCAAGCTGGCTCCAATATCATCCGGAGGGGCTACAACCATGGATACAACTCTGCCTGTCATACAGAAGAGTTGTGGAAATGAGTATGTTCCACTATCTGTTTTCCATGGAGTTGTTGTTGATTTTTCAGTCCCTTTCTTCCTTACGCTGTTTCTATCGCTTTAGTGAGTTTTTTTCTTCTCGATTTAGCGCGGTTATTTCTCTCCCATTAGAGTTTTTTGCGGCTTATTGCTCTCTGGTACTCCCTTGCATTTTTATTGTGTTCAGATAGGGTAGAGGCAAATTTGTGTGTGCCGTCGAGATTTGCATTTGCGCAGAAATAGAGGTATTTGTGCTTTTCGTAATTGAGAACTGCATCAATTCCCCTGCTGCTTGGAATGGTTATAGGGCCAGGAGGGAGACCGGTATGCTTGTATGTGTTGTAAGGGGAGTCAACCTTCAGGTGTTTGAACAATATTCTCTTAATTGCAGGGTCATTCAAAGCATATTTTACTGTTGGGTCTGCATCTAATTTCATTCCCCTTGTCACTCTGTTTCTATATACACCGGCACTAGTAGCAAGTTCCGGCCCGTACTTGCTCTCCTCGCAAACTATCGAAGCCAATGTGGAAACCTCCTCCTTGCTTAAGCCCAGCTCCTTGGCTTTTGCCAGACGTTCACTGTTCCAGAATTTTTCATTCTCTTTAGCCATACGTTCGGTAAACTGCTCTGGAGTCAGGTTCCAATATATTTCGTATGTGTTTGGTATAAAGAGAGATATAAAGGTCTCTTTATTGAGGTTGTATTTTGTCCAACTGTCGGGATCATTAAAATAGTTGCTGAATTCTGCCGAGTCCCTCATAAGGCGTTTGCCCAATATTCCCGACAGTTTTTCTGCTCCCCTGATATTTCCGCTTAAAGTGAGCCGGTAAGGGGTCTGCCAGCCATTTTTTATAGCCCTCACAATGCCAAGATTGTTTGTGCCTGCATTAAATATATATCTTCCGCTCTCCATATTGCCATGGGGGTTCTCGTTTTTGAAGGCTTTATGAAAACTCTCTATTTTAATAAGGTATTTTTCAAGAGTGTCTGTCAGATCTGCGTAAGTGGTTTGCGGAGTGATGTAGAGGGTAAATCTCTCATGCACATTGCTTTTGTATCTTGTTTGATAGGTCTTTATAGCAATGCTTGCAGCTGCAGCAACTAATGTTATAATTTCAATAAATATGTATTTTTTATATTTCTTCAGCGCTTCTTTCATTTCTTCGATGCTTCTTTCATTTTGGTTATACTTATCCGGCTTTTATGCTTATCACTTCTGAAGGTTAAGAATTTTTCCTGCCTCAACTTCTGAACCATATTTCATACTGTTAAGTTTATACAGTTCTTTCAATTTTATACCCAATTTTTGCGAAATCATATATATGCTCTCGTCAGGTTGCACCACATAAGCAGACTGGGTACATCTCCTCTTTTTGGGCTCCAGATATATTATTGTTCCCGACAGAATTCTCTCTTCAGTTGCAAAAGAATTGGATTTTTGAGCTTTACTGTTGGACAAATCTTTCCCTTTGTACAAATTATTCCCTTTATGCAGATCGTTGAATTTCAACAACTCCTTTGTAAAGAGGTTGTACTCTTTTGCTATTGAATTATAAGTTTCAGTTCCGTTTGCTATTATATATTGTACTCCGTTGTTTTTATATATAGGTCTGTCAATGGTGTATTGGTATAACGGATTGGCTTCAATAACTGCAGTCTCTCTTCCGGTTTGTTCTCTCTTTGCTTTTTTAACTCTTTTCTCTGCTTTATGATGGTTGCCTTTGCTGTCAAGCTCATAAAGCCCATTTTTCTCAATAATCTCAATAAGCATCTGCGCATATTGGGGATTGGTGGCATAGCCAGCAGCCTTGAGTCCGTGTGCCCATGCCTTGTAATCTGTCAATTTAAGATCAAAGAGCGATTGGTATCTCATACCATTCCTGAGAAACTCAGAGTGGTCAATGAAAGAATCCTCTGCGCTGTTATATTTTCTGAAGCACTCTCCGCGCTGGTCATCATTATGGTATATGCGTTTGCCGCTCCAGTTGTGGCATTTAATTCCAAAATGGTTGTTTGCCTTTACTGCCAACCTTGAATTGCCGTTTCCGCTCTCAAGACAAGCTTGAGCCATAATTATGCTTGCAGGAATACCATACCGGTCCATCTGCTGAACGGCAATATGCTTGTACTTTTCAATATACTCCTTTCTCGTAAGTTCACGGGATGGCTGGCCCAACTTATGAGATGACTCGGGAGTGCTGCCGTTGGCATATGAACAAAAGGGTAAAAGCAGAGTTATAAATCCTATAATAACCTTTCTGCCAATTATTTTACAATAAGATTCCATTTTTTATTTTACCTGCCACAAAATTACTACTTTTGTAGAACCCGTAAAACTAAAGTTATCAACAAAGGAGGCACATTATGGAAAGAAAAGAACTGACGATTGGATATACCCAATTTGAAAACATCGATGAATTGCCGTATGCCGATAAAGAACTTCTTCAAAAAGCTATTGAAGCAACCGCCGGGTCATACTCTCCATACTCCGGATTCTCTGTAGGAGCAGCTGTGCTGATGGATAACGGTGAGATTATATCTGCAGCAAATCAGGAAAATGCTGCCTACCCAAGTGGAATGTGCGCAGAACGCGTAACCCTTTTTTATGCCCACTCAAAGTACCCTGATGCAAAAATTAGAGCATTGGCTCTAATTGCCTGTTATAATGGAGAGATAACCCCTCAGTTTACATATCCTTGTGGAGCTTGCCGACAGGTATTGTCAGAATCGCAGACACGCAGCGGCTCGCCTATAAGAATCATAGTTGGCAGTGCATCTAAAGTACTTGTCCTTGATTCGGTATCTGCCCTTCTGCCATTTGCGTTTGACAATTATCCAAACTAACAATTATCCATTCCACCTGTTAGTGCTAATTATCAATGCTAATTATCGTGCAAGACAACGGTCGTGTCTCGTGAAATTCACCAGGTGAATTTCACGAGTATATTTTAGGTATTGCCGAATGATCATTTATTCCTCTTGAGCGCAGCGAGTGCTGATTTTTCCCTTTCGAGAGCAGATTAAGCGCAAATGATGAATTTTGTGTTCGCGAAAGGTAAAAAAAAGGCCAAATTTTTCCTGTCGGGATAAGAATGGAGATTATGCTCCTCCTATAGGGGTTATTTTTTCAAATATGCTTCTCCTCTAGGGTTTATTTTTTCAATTGTTCCTACAGATACGGAAACAGAGATAAGATATGGGTACAAAAAAAGGGTAAGCTTGATATATCGCACCGCTACAACCGCATACCCTTGCTGCCTTCCGGCCCTGGGGGAGTTCTGCAGGAGC
>JAFZFL010000134.1 GCA_017555925.1 Bacteroidales bacterium
AGTTTCTCCTTCTCATCCTTGTCTGCAACAGGAATATCCTCCGGTTTCACATCCTTGTTCTTCTCATCCAATACCTTAAGAGAGTTGTTTGCAGTATCGCTCTTGCTCTGGATATCAACCACCTTGCAAGCTGTCTCACCCTCCATAGCATCAATGATATCCTTAATGATAGGGCTCTCATAGTTAAGGGTAATGGTGTACGAATCAGGCATAGAGCCGTAGAAATTAAGGCCTCCGTTAAGGGCGCTCATTTCTCTGTAACGGCGCATGAACTCGCTCTGGGTAATTACAATTGGAGCGGCAGTTGCACCAAGGTTGTCTACCTGAATCTGATAGTGTGCACCCTCAGGCAATACTGCCTCAAAAGCATATCCCAAATCCTTCTCCTGACCCTCTTTAAGCACAGGTTTCTCCTTGTTATCCTTCTGAATCAGATTATCTATGCTGTCTGCATCAACACGTGCAAAAGTTGAGTTCTCAAACTTGCTCTCCAACAAGTTCACAAAATGTGCATCCAACTGGCTGTCAAATACAAGCACCTGGTAACCTCTGTTCTTTGCTGCCTCAATATAAGAATACTGCGCTACAGGATCTGTAGTGTACAAGTATACAAGTTTGTTGTTCTTGTCTGTCTGCTCGCCCTCAATAAGAGTCTTGTACTCATCATATTTGAAATACTTGCCCTCAGTAGTCTTGAACAGAGCAAATTTTACAGCCTTGTCATAGAACTTCTCTTCTGAAAGCATTCCATACTCAATGAACAGCTTAAGATTGTCCCATTTCTCCTGGAATGCCTCTTTCTCGTTTCTTGAAATCTCATCCAATCTGTCTGCCACCTTTCTGGTAATGTATGTGGAGATTTTCTTCACATTTGCATCGCTCTGCAAATAGCTTCTTGAAACGTTCAACGGAATATCCGGTGAATCAATTACACCATAAAGCAATGTAAGGAAATCAGGAACAATATTCTCTACAGAATCAGTTACAAACATCTGGTTGCAGTACAGCTGAATTTTGTTCTTTGAGATATCCATCCTGTCCTTAATTTTAGGGAAATAAAGGATTCCTGTAAGGTTGAACGGATAATCTACATTCAAATGTATGTAGAACAACGGATCATCCTGCATTGGGTAGAGTTTGCGGTAAAACTCCATATATTCGTCGGGAGTAATCTCAGAAGGGGTCTTGCTCCAAAGAGGTGCAGTATCATTAATGATCTTGTCCTTGTCTGTATCTACATATTTGCCGTCTTTCCACTCCTCTTCCTTGCCAAATGCAATTGGAACAGGCATAAATTTGCAGTACTTGTTCAAAAGCTCGTTAATCTTGCTCTTGCTTGCAAATTCCTTGCTCTCATCATCCAAATAAAGTACAATTTCGGTACCTCTGTCAGATTTGTCTATCTCCTCCATATTGTACTCAGGAGAACCGTCACAACTCCATTTGACAGCTTTAGCCCCCTCTTTCCAAGACAATGTCTTAATCTCCACCTTCTTGGAAACCATAAAAGAAGAGTAGAAACCCAACCCAAAATGGCCAATAATGCTGTTCAACTGGTCTTTATATTTCTCAAGAAACTCTCCTGCACTAGAGAATGCAATCTGGTTGATATATTTGTCAACCTCCTCAGCAGTCATACCAATACCACGGTCTGTAATGGTAAGGGTATTCTCCTTATCATCCACAGCCACTCTAATGGTAAGCTCACCCAACTCACCTTTAAACTCACCCTTGGATGCAACAGCCTTCATTTTCTGCGAAGCATCAACAGCATTTGCCACAAGCTCCCTCAAGAAAATCTCATGATCAGAATACAAGAACTTTTTAATAACGGGGAAAATGTTCTCAGTAGTAACCCCTATCTTTCCATTTGCCATAATAGTATCAATTTAATTTTTCTTCCCGATAATTTACAAATGGCATACCACAAGAAAAAACTGACTAAATGGCAGAGCCATTACACTCATCAATCTTTATGAACTCATTCATAAGAGCTTTCATCTTCTCCTGCAGAATCTCTGTCTGCCCGTTTATATAATCTGAATTCAACCCTTCTGTAGGAGGATCCATTCTGAATGGAGGGGCAACTATCAATTTGGTCCTTTTTCCTGCAATCTTATGAGGGCCGTCTAAGTAAACCATTACTATTGGCACATTGGCAAGGGCTGCCAGCATTATAACCCCAGAATGGAAAGGAAGCTGCTTCCTGTGGGTACCGTGAGCCCCCTCTGGAAAAATTGCAATATTTTCCCTATCCTGATGCAACACCTTCAAAGACTCGTGTACCCAAGATAGATCCGGGTTCTTACGGTCAATTGGAATACATCTGGTATTACGTAGAAAGAAACCGAAACCACGCTGTTCAAATCTGTCCTTTGCAGCAAGATTATGGATAATATCCTTGCTGAACATAGTGGTAACTATTGGCCCGTCAAGATGGCTGGTATGATTTATAACAAGTACAGACGGCTCATTCAATTTGAGAGCCTGCCTCTCTTTATCCACAAAGTATACTTTGGGACGGAGAAGCAGGCGTACAAGTACAGAAGTCGTCTTTTCAAGAGCATCTGTATCTACTTTCATGCTGTTTGTTTTTCTATATAATCAATTACCTCACCAATTGTTGCAAACTTTGGAGCTCCCTCAAACTTAAAATCAAATTTTTTCTCAATAGCAAAACTTAGAAGCAGAATTGTAAGTGAATCCAATCCCATATCCTCTATAAGTCTGGTCTCTGAAGTTAAGGTATCAGCATCAATATTTGGTTTGATTTGCTTGAAAATGGCTTTAAGCTCTGTAAATATATTCTCTCTTGTCATAGTTCTATAGTTTAGTTTCTGGAAACTTTCAATGTTCCTGTACGTTTGAAGTCCTCTTTTCTTACAGTAAGTTTTGCAATACGGTGTGTAGAAGGAAGTGTCTGGTTAACCTCTACCAACAAAGCATTGAAATATTTCTCAACCTCCTCCCAAGGGGTATTTGCAAACTCCTCCATTCTTGGAAGCACCTCTACAGCAATCACACTTCTGCCATCAACCTCATCCTCCTTAACAAGACAATCTTTCAACTTGTCACATTTATAGAATGGCTCCTCCAAGCTCTCAGGGCTTACATTCTCTCCGTTTGAAAGAATAATCAGATTCTTTATTCTACCAGTAATGTACATATACCCCTCCTCATCAAATCTCACAAGGTCACCAGTTTTAAGCCAACCATCCTCAGTCATAGCTTCCGCAGTCTTTTCAGGATCCCCATAATAACCCAAGAACAGATTGTCA